>CAZXTT010000025.1:0-6606 GCA_964643775.1 uncultured Rhizobiaceae bacterium
TCGAGCGGCGTCATGCGCAGTTTGACCAGCCGGTTGCGCTCCTTTTCCAGCACCTCGAAGCGGAAGCCGTGGAAGGTGAAGGTCTGGCCCACTTCCGGGATCATGCGCGCCTCGTGTATGACCAGGCCGGCGATGGTCGTCGCCTCGTCTTCCGGCAGGTTCCAGTCATGGAGCCGGTTGAGATCGCGCACCGGCATCGCCCCATCGACGATATACGCCCCCGCCTCGCGCCTGACACCGGCGGTTTCGCGGTCGTGCTCGTCGGCTATCTCGCCGACGATTTCCTCCACTATGTCCTCCAGCGTCACCATACCCTCCAGCTCGCCGTATTCATCGACGATGATGGCGAAATGCATCTTGCGGCGCAGGAAGGCATTGAGCTGATCGGCCAGCGGGGTCGCCTCGGGCACGAACCAGGGCTCCAGCAGAAGGCCGCGGATGTCGATGTCGTCGATATTTCCCTTGGCCCCGGCCAGCGCCGCCAGCAGGTCGCGCGCGTGCAGCACGCCTATTATGTTGTCCGGCTTGCCCTCCCACACGGGATAGCGCGTGTAGCCGTTTTCCAGCACGTATTGCAGGATGTCGCGCGGCGGGCGCGAGATGTCTATGCTCTTCATCTTGGTGCGATGCACCATGACATCGGCCAGCGTAAGCTCCTTGAGGTCGAGCACCCCGTCCAGCATGTCGGCGTCGTCCTTGCCCGCCTCGCCGCGCGCCCGGCCCAGATCGAGCGCCCCGCGCAGCTCCTCGCGGAAGGACAGGGGGTTTCCGGCCCGCGATATGTCGGCCCCCAGCAGGCGCAGCGATCCGCGCACCAGGAATTCCACCACCATGACCACCGGCGCGAAGAGCACCACCACCCACCTGATGATCCTGCCCACGGCCAGCGCGAAACGGTCGGGCTTGATGATGGCGTAGGTCTTGGGCAGCACCTCGCCGAACACCAGCACCAGCGCCGTCATGACGAGGGTGGCCCACACCACGCCAGCGGCCCCGAAGAGCCTTATGAACAGGCTGGTGGTCAGCGCCGAGGCCAGTATGTTGACCAGGTTGTTGCCCAGCAGGATGGCCCCGATGAGGCGCTCCGGGGCGGCCAGCAGGGCATCGAGGATGATGGCCCGCTTGTCGCCGCCTTGCGCCATGCGGTGGACGCGGGCCCGCGAGACGGCGGTCAGCGCCGTTTCCGAGCCGGAGAAAAAGGCCGACAACAAGAGCAGAACGAGCACCGCACCGGCCAGCAGCCAGGCATCACCAGCCGCATCCATCGTCATCTCTCCATTTCGGCGCGCAGGAAGTCCCGCACCGCGGCGGGATCGACATCGCGGGCTATGAAGGCCTCGCCGATGTCGCGCGCCAGTATGAACACCAGCTTGCCGCCGCTGGCCTTCTTGTCCTGATACATCATCTCCACCAGCCTGTCGGCCCCCGGCAGGCGGTTGTGAATGGCGCGCATGTCCACCGGCAGGCCCACCGCCGCGAGATGCGCCTCCACCCGTCCGGCGCGCCCCGCCGGGCACAGGCCCATCATCTCGGAGAAGCGGAAGGCCTGCGCCATGCCGATGGCCACCGCCTCGCCGTGCAGCAGGGTTCCGTCATAGCCCAGCGCCGCCTCGAGGGCATGGCCGAAGGTATGGCCGAGGTTGAGCAGCGCCCGCACCCCGCCCTCGCGCTCGTCGCGGGCGACGATTTCCGCCTTGGCGCGGCACGAAACCCCGATGGCGTGGATGCGCTCGCCGGCCCCGCCGGCCAGCAGCCCCTTCCCATGCTCCTCCAGCCAGCCGAAAAACTCCGCGTCGCCCAGCAGGCCATACTTGACCACCTCCGCGTAACCGGCCAGCAGCTCGCGTTGCGGCAGGGTGCCGAGGACATCGGTATCGGCCAGCACCATGGCCGGTTGATGAAAGGCCCCGACCAGGTTCTTGCCGTGGCGCGAGTTTATGCCCGTCTTGCCGCCGACGGAGGAATCAACCTGGGCCAGCAAGGTGGTGGGTATCTGTATGAAGCCCATGCCGCGGCGCGCCGTGGCGGCGGCGAACCCGGCCAGGTCGCCTATCACCCCGCCGCCGAAGGCGATGAGCAGGTCGCGCCGCTCCAGCCCGGTGGCCAGCAGCCATTCCATCAGCTCTTGGTACTGCCCGAAGCTCTTGGTCGCCTCGCCGGGGGGCAATATCCTGGCATCCGCCTCGATGCCCGCCGCCGAGAGGCTGGCGCGCAGCTCGTCCAGGTGCAGGCGGGCGACGTTCTCGTCGGTTATTATGGCGCTGCGCGGGCGCGGCAGCAGCGGCCCGATCATCTCCCCGGCGCGGGAGAGCAGTCCGGGGCCTATGTGAATGTCATAGGCCCGTTCGCCCAGCCCGACGCCAACCCTGACCGGCTCGCTCATTGGTTTTCCTCCAGCCATGCGGCCAGCGCTCTTATGATGTCGCTGACAATGGTCTGATGGGGCGCGTTGCGGCTTTCCACCGTCACATCGGCCTGCTCATATACGGGATAGCGCTCGTTTATCAGTTTTTCCATCACCGCCCTGGGGTCGGGATTTTGCAGCAATGGCCGCCCCGGACGCCGCGACACGCGCTCCATGAGTATGTCCAGGTCGGCCCGCAGCCACACCGATATGCCCTTTTCGGCCACCTTGGCGCGCGTCTCCCCGCTCATCCACGCGCCGCCGCCGGTGGCCAGCACCTGCGGCCCGTTGTCCAGCAGCCGCGCGATCACCCGCCGCTCGCCGGAGCGGAAGAACTCCTCGCCGTCCTCGTCGAAAATCTCCTGCACCGTCTTGCCCGCGGCCTTTTCGATCTCCCTGTCGGCGTCGGCGAAGGGTATGTCCAGCCGCCGCGCCAGCCGCCTGCCGATGGTGGTCTTGCCCGCTCCCATCAGCCCCACCAGCACGATGGAGCGCTCCCCCAGACGCGATTTGATAATCCCGGTGCATTCTTTTATGCTGCGATGCGTCATGCGGCTGAAGCTGCCTCGTGATGGCGGTTTGTGAAAATGCCTGTTGCGTGCCGGTTCTTCTAGCGTGCAAAGCAGGCCCGGTCAAAGCCGCCGTGATCACCTTGCTCGCAACCGACGGGAAACGACAATGCCGGACAGTCTTCGCTTTCTGTTAATCATTGCCGTGTTGACTGGCATTGGATACGCGGCGGCGTGGTATCTCTCCACCTTCCCGCCGGCCCCGCAGCAGGTGGTCAAGGCACTGCCCCATGACAGGTTCAACAACTGACAGCCCGGCCTTCCTGATAGAGCGCTTTCTCGACATGATGAGCGCCGAGCGGGCCGCTTCGGCCAACACGCTGGCCGCCTACCGGCGCGACCTGGAGGATTATTGCGGCTGGCTGAAGCGCCGCGGCACGCCGGTGTGCGCCGCCCGCGCCGACGACATACGCAACTGGCGGCAGGGGCTGGCCGACCAGGGGCTGGCCGCCTCCACCCAGGCGCGGCGGCTCTCCGCCGTGCGCCGCTTTCACCGCTTTCTCTACGCGGAAGGATTCTGCGGCGCCAACCCGGCGCAATCCCTGCGCGGGCCGAAGCGGGGGCGCTCGCTGCCTAGGGTAATGTCCGCCGAGGACGCCGAACGCCTGCTCGATCAGGCGCGCCGCGAGGCCGGGGAAGCCAGTGGCAAGGTGGCTCTGCGCGGGCTGCGCATGCATGCCATGCTGGAGATTCTCTATGCATCGGGCCTGCGTGTGTCGGAGCTGGTGGCCCTGAAATCCGGCGAGGTGAACCGCGAGCAGGGTTTCATCCGCCTGCGCGGCAAGGGCGGGCGCGAGCGCCTGGCGCCACTGTCGGGAACGGCGCTCGAGGTGCTGGCCCGCCACGAGGAGGCGCTGATACGCGCCCGCGGCGGCGTGCCGCTCGATGCTTCCGACTGGCTGTTTCCCTCGCGCGGGGCGGGAGGCCACGTAACCCGCCAGCATTTCGCCATGGAGCTGAAGAAGCTGGCCGCCCGCGCCGGGCTGGACGCCTCCGGCCTGTCGCCGCACGTGTTGCGCCATGCTTTCGCCACGCATCTGCTGGAAGGTGGCGCCGATCTCAGGGCGGTGCAGATGATGCTCGGCCATGCCGACATATCCACAACCCAGATCTACACCCATGTTCAGGCGCAGCGCCTGCGCGACCTGGTCACGAGCCATCATCCGCTCAAGGATGAATAGGCACAGGCGGGAGCAAGGTTGACAAAGGCCGCTCATGCGGCCACTTTCGCGCAGATTTTTCTCAGGGCAACGGGGGCGGACTTGCCGCCGGCAAGATTGCGAAACAGATGAAGACCTATCTCGATTTCGAAACCAGGATCGCCGAGCTGGAAGGCAAGATCGCCGAGCTTAAGTCGCTCACCGGCGAGGACAGCGGCGATGGCGTCTCCATCGACGAGGAAGTGGCGCAACTGGAGAAAAAGGCCGCCAAGGCGCTGGAAGACCTGTACGGCAAGCTCGACGCCTGGCAGAAGACGCAAGTCGCCCGCCACCCCGAGCGCCCTCACTGCATAGATTACATCGAAGCCCTGATAGAGGATTTCACCCCGCTGGCCGGCGACCGCAAGTTCGCCGAGGACCTGGCCATCATCGGCGGGCCGGGGCGCTTTCGCGGCCAGCCGGTGATGGTAATCGGCCAGGAGAAGGGCAACGACATAGAAAGCCGCAAGGCGCGCAACTTCGGCATGGCGCGCCCGGAAGGATACCGCAAGGCGGTGCGCCTGATGGACATGGCCGAGCGCTTCAATCTGCCGGTCATCACCTTCGTCGATACCGCCGGGGCCTATCCCGGCATCGGGGCCGAGGAGCGCGGCCAAGCGGAGGCCATTGCCCGCTCCATAGAGCGCTGCCTTACCCTCGGCGTGCCCATGGTGTCGCTGATAATCGGCGAGGGCGGCTCCGGCGGGGCGATAGCCATAGCCACCGCCAACAGGCTGCTGATGCTCGAGCACTCGGTCTATTCCGTCATCTCGCCGGAGGGCGCGGCCTCCATCCTGTGGCGCGACCCGGGCAAGGCGGAGGTGGCGGCCAAGGCGCTGAAGCTGACCGCCCAGGACCTGATGGAGCTGGGCATAGTGGACGAGATAATCCCCGAGCCCATGGGCGGCGCTCACCGCATGGCGGAAAAGGCCATCGACGACGCCGCCGAGGCGCTGGAAAGGGCCCTGTCGCCTCTTGTAGGCTTGAGCCCCGATGAAATCCGCCGCCAGCGGCGCGAGAAATACATGGCCATCGGGCGCGACCTTTAGCAGTCTGCCGGAAACCTTCAGGAGATGACGAAATGACCCTCGGCCCCGTGGGACGGCAAATGCAGCAGGCCCTGCAAGAGGCCCTTTCCCCCGTCCACCTGGAAGTGATCGACGAATCCACCCGCCATGCCGGCCACGCCGGGGCCGGGGATTCCGGCGAATCCCACTTCCACGTGGTGGTGGTGTCGGAGGCCTTCGGCGGCCAGCCGCTGGTGCAGCGCCACCGCATGATAAACGAGGCGCTGGGCGACCTGCTGGCCGGGCGCGTGCATGCCCTGCGCATAACCGCCAAGGCCCCCGGCGAGTGGCAGCGATAAACCCTCTTGCGCTTGGACGTTTCGCGGCTTATAGGAAACAGCGCGCCGCCCCCATCGTCTAGTGGCCCAGGACGCCGGCCTCTCACGCCGGAAACAGGGGTTCGAGTCCCCTTGGGGGCGCCATTTTATTTCGCTCACGCTAACGGCCCTGCGGGCCGAACGCTCCGCGGGGGCGGCGCAGGGGCGCCGGCGCGCAATTCGCGCGCTGTCGCCGCGCGGGGCGCGGCTTGGAAAGAGATTCTTTCTCATATGTTGAGAGCGGCCAACGGGATTCTGTTTCGCTCACGCTCACGGCCCCGCGGGGTGGGCGGAGGTTTTTCCGAGAGCTGGGGGAGCGGTAAGGGGGAATGGTGGGCGGTACTGGGATCGAACCAGTGACCCCTACGATGTCAACGTAGTGCTCTACCGCTGAGCTAACCGCCCGTAGTTGATCCGTGGGTGGATATATCCGCCCTTGCGCCGCGGCGCAAGGGGGTATCAGGCGGCCATCAGGCGATCTATCTCGTCCACCAGTTGGCGCAGGTGGAAGGGCTTGGACAGAACCTGGGCGTTCCTGGGGGCTTCGTTCTCCGGGTTGAGAGCCACGGCGGCAAATCCGGTGATGAACATTATCTTCATCCGTGGATAGCGCTCGGCCCCCTTGCGGGCCAGCTCTATGCCGTCCATCTCCGGCATCACTATGTCGGTGAGGAGAAGCTCGACGCTCTCCTTGCGCAGCGCCTCCCATGCCTGGGCGCCGTCGGCAAAGGCAATCACCTCGTGACCGGCGCGTTCCAGCGCCTTCTTGAGGAAAATCCGCAGGTCGTCGTCGTCCTCGGCAAGCAGGATCCTGGTCATGTCCGTCCTTTTGCTCGATGCAGGTGAATCTCCGCGTGGCAATTTATATCAGCGCAGGCGGCAAGACAATTTGGCTTTCGCTCAGCGGCCGAAAAAATCCACCACCTCCAGCCCGCCCGCCGCGTTGAGGGTGTGAACCCCCGCGTGGCGGAATGGCCGCAGGTTTCTTTCGACGCTTTGCAAGAAGCATTCCTCGTCCAGCTTCCCGATACGGCACAGGGAAATTCCCCG
>CAZXTT010000026.1:0-11094 GCA_964643775.1 uncultured Rhizobiaceae bacterium
CCGGGCAGCCACTCCGCCAGCCCCAGCATGACGTAAAGCGCGAATGCCCCGGCGACCATGAGCAGCGGCCACAGGGCAAGCCACAGCCGCTCCACCCACATGGCGGCGCGCGCCAGCCACACGGCCCGCTCGATGCGCGCCGCCAGCGTGCCGCCGAAGATGATCTGCCACGTCTTCATGGGACATGACTGTAACAGAAATAGCAGCACAATTGCGCCGCCTTTCATGCAGTGGTGAACGGAGCAGATTTTGCATGGCGCGAATGCGCATTTGCAAATTGCAAAAAGCCTCCGGCGGGCAATTGCGCATATTGGGCAAGGCGCGCCCCTTGCCACAACATGTTGTGGGCGGCCCGGTTGGCACGGCACTTGCTTTCTTCAGGCCAGCGCCGGGATTTGGGTATTGCGTACCCGGCCAGTAATGAAAAGCCCCGCGCATGGCTTCATGCGCGGGGCTTTTTATCCGGAGCGTTTTACGATCACGCCGCTCCACCATCGTGGTCTGGCTTGGCCGGAAAACGCCCTGTCGCCAAGCCGCTATCTCAGCCTACCCAGCCATTACTTTTGCTCTTTTCATCCCTTTCCTTGGGGCCCGGGTCATCGGGGATGGGCGGGATTACGTCATTTTCCCTTTCCACCACCTTGGGACGGCTTTTCATCGGCGGCGCGGGAGGGGCCATGCCCGGCGCCGGGGGCGGGATGGATGCTCCGGTGGGCTTTTTCTTTTTGGCGATCCTTACCACGCCGTCATTGCCGTTGCTGCCGCCGTTGGCCGGGGGCGCATTTTTCTCCGGTCCGGGGGTGGCGCTGTCTTTCGGCGCTTCCGATGATTCCGTCTGCTTGCCGGTTTCAGCCTTTTGTTCTTGCTCTGCTTGTTCTTGCTTTGCCGGGGTGGCGGTTTTTTCATCCTCGCTTCCGGCGGGGGCTTTTTCGGCCTTCAGTTCCACAACTGTGTCACCGGCCTTGGTGGCGGGTTTTTCATCCGCCTGTTCATCTGCCCGAGGCGCTTCATCGGCGCTTTGTCCGCCGACCATTTTCATTTCCGCCTCCGGTGTCTCGTCACGCGGCAATGCCTCCAGCAGTTCGGCTGGAATGGGCGATCCGGCCAGTGCCTGCTCGGAGCCCTGCAGCGGGGTTTTCCACTCGAATACTCCCAGCTCGCCGCTTACCGGAGAAAGCGGCAGCCACTTGGGCGAAACCATGCCGTCGGCTGTCCATGCCGGGTTGCGCTTTGCCCGCACGGCGCGTGCCAGCCACTCGCGGGCGCGGCCCTTGTCGCCATGCTGGCCCTGTTCGATCTCGGCCATCAGCTCGAAAACCCGCGCCGTCGGGTTATCATCGAGCCACGGGCGCAGGGCGCCGCGGGCGGTTTCCCAGTCCTGGGCCTCTATGGCGGCGCGCGCCAGGGCCACCGCGCCTTCCTCGCCGCCGGAGGCCTTGGCCAGCAGGGCTTGCAGGCGCTTCATGCGGTCGCGCGGCGAATCGCCGGAACGCAGGTGGGCGTATATCTCCGCCAGGTCGGGGTGCGGCGACAGCCGCCATGTCTTTTCGATTATCTTCGCTGCCTTGCGCGTATAGCCACGGGCCGCCAGCATGCCGCCGGCGATGGTTGCCGCCGGCACCAGCGACGGATCGAGCTTGTGAGCGCGCACCGCCAGGTCCATGGCCTGTTGCGGGTCTGTTTCCTCGAGGTCCAGCGCCTGGGCGGTGAAGGCCACCGCCTTCAGGCGGTTGGCTTCCTGCTTGTCGAGCAGGCCGGAGGCGCGCTGAGCCTCCAGCAGACGGGTGACGGCGGGCCAGTCATGATCGGCGGCGGTGAAGGCCAGCATGGCCTTGGCCGCCCACGGCAGGGTGGGATACTTGTCCCAGGCGCGCCGGGCGAGGGCGCGGGCGGCGGCTTCGTCGCCTTCCTTGCGGGCCTGCTCGAACAGCCCCAGCAGGGCGGCGGGCTCGGTGCGCTCGTCCTCGAGCATTTTCTGCATCAGGGCGCGCGCGGTGCGCGTATCGCCCAGTTCCTGGGCGGCGCGAGCTTCCAGCAGGCGGGCCACCGGCTCAGACGGAATGAGACGGGCCGCCTTGTGGGCCGACTTGCGGGCCGAGGCCGCGTCACCGGCGAGCAGCGCCACGAGGCCGCCGGACAGTTCGTCCAGCCCTTTCTTGCGCCGCCGCAGGCGGAAGAAATCCACCGCCGCGCCGGGGGCGGCGAAGATCATCCTGATGATCCGCACCACCAGCCACAGCACCAGCAGCCCGGCGGCCAGCACGCCGAGGGCGAAGGCCACCGGCATGCTCTCTATCTCGTAGCCCAGCCAGTTGATGCTCATCTCGCCGGGATGTTCGGCCAGCCAGGTCAGCCCCGCCGCCACGGCCGCCAGCACAATGAACCAGAAAATCAGTTTCAGCATTTCTCGCGCCCCCGCTCCTTATTCCGTCTTGCCAGCGTTCTTGGTGAAATCGGCGATATGGGCGATGACAAAATCGCCCAGGCCGGATACGCTCTTGTCGACGAGCATGCGTTTTTCCGCTTCCGCCAGCCACGCGGCCACGTCTTCCGGCTTTTCTCCCGGCTGGCCGTTCAGCACATTGATGGCCGCGGCGAGCGATCCACCGGCCAGCGCCTTGCGCGCCTCGGCGAGCGCCCCGGCCCAGTCCGCCTGACCGGCCTTCCTGACCTTGACCACCTTGGACAGGCGCGACTTGATGCTGCCCAAGAGGCCCCCGCCACCTTGCTTCTTCATGGCCTCGGCGCGGGCGGCCGCGTATTTCGCGGCCAGCTCATCCAGTTGCTTGCCCAATGCGGCGCGTGGCCTGGCGCCGGTGGCCGCCACCTTGTCGAGCCGGGCGTAGAGATCGAGCCCCGGCAGCCATTTCTTCAGTTCGTTCAGTTCCTCGGCGAAAGGTTCGCCCTTGCGGGCCTTTTCATGCAGGGCGGCGAATATGGCTCCCGCCGGAGGAGGGGTGATCCGTGGCTTGGGCGGGTTTTTCTTCAGCGCCTCCAGGGCGGCAACGGCCGCCGCAGCCTGGGCGGCGGCCTTGCTGGCCGTTTCGGCGGCTTTCGCGGTTCCGCCGCGCATCTCTTCCAGCTTGCCGCGCAGTTCCTTCAACGCTGCCTCGTGGGCCGCCAGTTGCTTGCTCACTTCTTCCGGCACGCCGGTTTGCCCGCCGGTTTCGGCGAGGCGCTTTTCCAGCTCCGACAGTTTCGCCTTCAGGCTGCCTAGGCTCTTCTCCATCTGCTGGCGGATTTGCTCGGCCTTGAGGGAAGCGGCAGCCTGCTGCTGGGCCGGTGTCGCCTCGCCGTTTTCGGCCGCCTTGCTCAATGCGCCCTCGATGGCCGCGAACCTGGCCGCCAGGTCGGAAAGCTTCTGGCGCGTTTCGGCCAGTCCCCTGGAGTTGGCGTTGACCATTTCAGCCAGCTTGTCCGAGCTTTCGCGCAGGGCGGCCAGCTCCTGTGGCCTTGCCGCCGGGGCAGTGGCCGCCCTGGAGCGCAATTCCTCCAGCCCCTTTTTCAGCGCGGCGTTTTCCTGGCGCAGGGCGGCAAGCTCCTTTTTCATCTCGCCGATTTCCGCGGCCAGTTGATTGGCCGCCTGGGTGGCGGCGGCCTGTGTGCGGCTGGTGGTTTGCGTCTTCTGGTATAGCCAGTATCCGCCTCCACCGGCGGCGCCAATGCCAAGCAGCACGGCCAGCGCCAGGGCGCCCTTGGCGGCTGCTCCCTTGCGTGGCTGGGGCGGCAGGCGGCCGGGGCCCGTTGCCCCGCTGGCGGCGGGAGCCGTGGTTTTTGTTCCTTCGCTGGCGGCGGGAGCCTTCGCGGCTTCCTTCGCCACGTTTTTCTTTTTGCCGGGGGTAGTAGCTTTTTCGGCTGGTTTTTCCTGTTCGCCGGTTTTCTTGCCGTTTTTTTCGCCGGGTTTTTCGTTGTCCTTTTTGCCGTCCTTCTTTCCGGCCTTGGGAGATGCAGGCTGGTCTTTCCCCTTGTCCCTGGCGGTGATTTTGCTTTCTCCGGACTTGGGGGGGACTTTCCCGGTGGCTTCGGGCCCGGTGGTTTCGGCCTTGGGAGTGGCCTTTGCTTCTTTCGCAGCCGTTTCCTTTTTGGCCGCTTCTCCGGCCTTGGCGGGCGCCGTTGCGGATTTTGCCGCCCCCATGTCCTTTGTATTCCCTACCGCTGCGTCCTTTGCCGCTGCGTCTTTTGCCACCACGCCTTTTGCCGCCGCCTTTCCGGCCTCCTTGCCGGTGGCCTTGTCAGCGCCGGGTTTCTGGTCGGGGGCTTTCTTGCCGGGGGCCTTTCTGGGAGCGGGCGGCGCCTTGCCCGGCCGGGGCGCGGCCTTGGCGGCCGGTTTTTCCGTCTTGCCGCTGTTTTTCCCGTCTTTTACTTCCGTCGCCTTCAGGTCGATTACCGGCGGGCGCACCGCGCCGCTTTTGCCTTTTCCCTTCATGTTGCCTGGTTTCTTGTCGTCATCAGTGCTCATCAAACACCCCCTCCAGATTTATTCGGCGCGCATCATAGGCCATTGCATAAAGGCGGGCGAGTCCCAAAAGCAAGGGAGGACAATTACCCGCATATGGATTATAAAAATGAGATTCGATGGGAATATGGGTTCGGGGCCAAAGGGGGATTCATGGCGCTCAACGAAGAAGTGCGGCTGTTGCGCGAGGCGCCGTTGTTTGCCGGCGTGGCGGAGGCGCATCTGCAGGTGCTCGCCTTTTCGGCCGGCAGGTTCAAGCTGGCGGCGGGGGATTACCTGGTGCGCCAGGGCGAGCAGGGCGACAGCGCCTGGCTGATCAGGCGCGGGGCCGCCGAGGCCTTCCATGAAAGCGCAGGCCGCACGCGCAAGGTGGCGCGCCTGGAGCGCGGGGCGCTGGTGGGCGAGCTGGCGATGATAGCGCGCCTGCCACATCGCCTGTCGGTCAGGGCCATATCGCCGCTTTCCGGGTTGCGCATCGACAACGGGCTGTTCATGCGCGTGTGCGGCGAATTCCCCGAGTTTGGCCAGCAGGTATTGCATAATCTCGCCACACATTTCTCCCACTCCATGGGCGAACTGCAGAAGGTGCGCGAACTGTTCAGCAACGCACGGTCTTTTGGACAGGCATGAATTCACGGTTTCCCGGGCAGCCCCGCGGCGCGGGTGGCGGGTGGCGGGTCTTGCCGTTTTGACGGTTTTTCACGGAGTTTCACCG
This sequence comes from uncultured Rhizobiaceae bacterium, assembly GCA_964643775.1. Lineage (GTDB taxonomy): Bacteria > Pseudomonadota > Alphaproteobacteria > Rhizobiales > Aestuariivirgaceae > Thermopetrobacter. Next base: position 5,172 of record CAZXTT010000026.1, read on the forward strand.
ACATGAGGCAATGGGTGGTTATTGCGTTTGCCCTGATGGTGGCGTTGTTTTCGCCTTTGCGCCCGGTGCATGCCCAGCCGGCGCTGGTGTTCGACCTCGATTCCGGGCAGGTGCTGATCGCCAACGAGGCCGGGCGGCGCTGGTATCCGGCCTCGCTGACCAAGCTGATGACCGCCTACCTGACATTTCAGGCCATCAAGTCGGGCAAGCTGTCGTTCTCCAGCCGGGTGAAAATATCCAGAAACGCCGCCAATGGCGGCGGGCGCGGCGCGGCGCGGCTGGGGGTCAAGCCGGGCACGGAGCTTAGCGTCGATTACATGCTGCTGTCACTGCTGGTGCGCTCCGATGCCGACATGGCGGTGGCGCTGGCCGAGGCGGTGGGCGGCAGCGAGAAAAATTTCGTGAAAATGATGAACCGCACCGCGCGGCGGCTGGGCATGACGGCCACCCATTTCGTCAATCCCCATGGCATGGGCCACCCCGGCCAGGTGACCACGGCGCGCGACATGGGGATGCTGGCCATGGGGCTGTATCATCACTTCCTGAAGCGCAATCCGTCATGGTGGCGCTATTTCTCCACCCCCTACATCAGGAGCGGCAAGCGCAAGCGCAAGAACCGCAATCACCTGCTGTTCATGATGAAGGGCGCAAATGGCATGAAGACCGGTTTCATCTGCGCTTCCGGCTTCAACCTGCTGGCCACGGCGCGGCGCAACGGGCGGCTGCTGGCCGCCGTGGTGCTGGGGCGCAAGACCGCCCATACCCGCGCCAGCTTCGCCAGGATCATGCTGGAAGAGGGCTTTCGCCGTCTCGGGGCCGGTATCAAGGGGGGTGTCTTCCTGCCGCAGATAAGAAACTCGCCTGCCGCGCCGCCGGACATTTCGGCCGATATCTGCAAGGGGCGCACCATCCGCATGGCCGAGTTCTCCGCCCCTGAAGCCGCGCGGGGGTGGGCGGTGGCCATTGGCGGCTACCGGGCCTCGGTCAATGCCGAGGCGGCGCTGGAGGCGGAGCTGCTGGCGGCCGGGCTGTGGGGGCGCGAGCTGCCCTTTGGCGTGGCCCGCCTGCCGGAGGAGAAGAAATATGCCGGGCTGGCCTGGGGGCTGAACGAAAGCTACGCCACGTCATTGTGCGTGCGGGCGCGCGCCCACCGGGTGCCGTGCAAGATGTATCCGCCACAGGCCTTCAGCCAGCTTGCCGCCCTGATTGCCGAGGATCGCGCCAGGCGCAAGGCGCTGGAGGAGGAACGCAAGAAGCGCAAGGCGCGCAGGAAGGCGCGCGGCGGCAAGAAAATACGCAAGCGCCGGGGCAACTTCGCCAGCCGCCGCAAGCACGCCGCCAACCCCCGATAGTTCCGGTCCCATGCAGCAAGCCGCCGCGCCATTGCCGTTCAATGTCATCACCGGCTTCCTGGGGGCCGGAAAGACCACCTTGCTCAATCGCCTGCTCAAGCATCCCGGCATGGACGGGGTGCTGGTCATCATCAATGAATTCGGCGAGGTGGGGATAGATCATGCGCTGGTCGAGGCTTCCACCGACGAGGTTATCGAGCTTGCTTCCGGCTGCTTGTGCTGCGCCTTGCGCGGTGACCTGGTGGAGACGCTGGTGCGCTTGTTGCAGGAGCATGAAGGCGGCGGGGCGGAGAGGTTCTCGCGTATCGTGGTGGAAACATCTGGGCTGGCCGACCCGGCCCCGGTTCTGCATTCGGTGATGGCCCATGAATGGCTGGCGCGGCGCTTGCGCATCGACGGGGTGATAGCGGTGGCCGACGCCATGTGCGGCAAAAGGACGCTCGACGAGCATCCGGAGGCGGTAAAGCAGGTGGCCGTGGCCGAGCGCATCGTCATTACCAAGGCCGACATGGAAGGCGGCGGGCGAAAGGCCGTGGAGCTTGCGGCCGTGTTGCGCGCCATCAATCCCACGGCCGCCATCCTGTCCGCCAATGATGAGGACATGACTCCCGAAACCCTGTTCGATGCCGGGCCGGAGGGCGCCGGGGCGCGCCGCTGGCTGGGGGATGCCGCCGGGCAAATACATCACCACGGGCATGAACACGCACACGGGCACGGGCATGGCCACGGCCACGGTATCGAAAGCCTGGTCCTGACCAGCAAGAGCCCCATTTCGCCGCGCGGGGTGGATATTTTCATCGACCTGCTGCGGGCCAATTTCGGGGCCTCGCTGCTGCGCGTGAAGGGGCTGGTCATGACATCCGGCGATGTGGACAGGCCGCTGGTCATTCATGGCGTGCAGCATGTTTTTCACCCGCCGGAGCGCCTGCCGGAATGGCCCGGCGGCCTGCCGGAGACCACCATAGTGGTGATCGCCAGGGAGGGCGTGGGCAGGCAGGTGGAGGAGCTGTTCGCCGCCATTGCCGACCCCTTGAGCGGATCGGGGGCGGCGGCCGGCGATGACACGCTTTCCCTGTTGCCGGATGGCGATGCCTGAAGCTTGCGGGCGGTGATCCCGGCTGCCCCGCATTTGACCGTCCGCCCCCCGGAAAGGTAAAAGCTTGCGGGGGAAGGGGCACATCACGTGACGGGGCGAAATGAGCGGCAATGAAGCGGAGAAGGCGCGGCCTGAAGGCGGCCGCCACGAGGATACCGTAAACAGGGGCGCTCTCATCATGGCGCTGCTGCCGCTGGTGTTTTCCCTGCTGCTGGCCGGTGGGCTGTTCTATTATTTCCAGGTATTCGAGGAGCGCCAGATAACGGTGCGTATCGCCGCCGACCAGCCCGGCAGCGATATTCATGACCTGCTGGAAGCCGTCGCCACCCTGGCCCGCCAGCAGGATGACGATCTTGAAATAGAGCTGGTGGCGACGACCGACCCGGCTCACAACATCAAGCTGCTGGAAAGCGGCGAAGTGGATTTCGCCGCCATCCCCACGGATGCCGTCACCCGGCCCAGTTTTGCCCTGGTGGCCAATCTCTATCCCGATACATACCACATGATCGTGCGTGCCGATTCCGGCATAACCAGCATCCATGATCTGGAGGGCAAGCCGCTGGCGGTGCCCTTTTACAAGACATCGGCCTACCGCTCTTTCTGGTTCATGATCGGCCATTACGGCCTCAATCCCGAAAGGATGCGCCCCTTTCCGATGAGCCGCAAGAAAGCCATACTGGCCCTGCGCAAGGGCGAGGTGGATGGCCTGTTCCTCATGCTGCCGCCCGGCGACAGGCACATCCGCTGGCTGGCAGAAACCTCCCACATACGCATACTGCCACTAAATCAGGCCGAGGCGATGACCAGGAGACGGCCGGCCCTGCGCGTGGTCAGCATTCCCGCCGGGCTTTACGCGGGCATTCCGCCCTTGCCCAAGAGCGACATGAAATCGGTTGCCGCCAACCGCATGCTGGTCACCCGCGAGGACGTGGACAGCGAGATAGTGCGCGTGATCACTTCCGTGTTGTTCGAGAATCGCCGCGATCTGTCCATATATTCAAAACTGGCCGCCCTTATATCGCGTCCCGACATGGAAAAGGGAACCATATTGCCGGTGCATGAGGGGGCGCTGGCCTATTATGACCGCGATCAACCGAGCTTCCTGCAGGAGAATGCCGAGGTCATAGGTGTTCTGTTCTCCATTGCCGCGGTCATGTTCTCCGGCCTCATGTGGCTGCGGCGGCGCTGGCTGGAGCGCCAGAAGGGCCGCGCCGACGTATACAATCTCGACCTGGTGGACATAGGGCAGGCAGCCCGCAAGGCGGGCAGCATGGAGGAACTGGCCGAGTTGCGGCGGCGACTTTATTCCATGCTGGAGCAGGTGGTGCATGACCTCGACGAGGACCGCATCGACGGCGAGGGCTTCCAGTACTTCTCGTTTACCTGGGAGGCCGCCCTGCGCTCCATAAAGGAGGCCGAAGAGCGGCTGGGCGGCGGCTGTTCCGCTCCGGTCAACGGGGAGATGCCGCGGCCATGAGGCAGGGCCGTGGCGTGCCCCGGAGAATTTTCCGGTCAAACTGGATCATTCTGATGGGCTCTTTCGCGCCATCGGCGGCGCGAGATTCCTTGCCAATAGCGCCCCTATTGGCAGCGGAGCACCGCTTGGCGCTGGCATCCATGCATTTATTGAGACCAGACCCTAAACCACTACACCATGATAACCCAATTTGACCGGAAAGCGCTACAGGCGCTCTTTTAGCTTCCCGAGTATGGGATGTTGAGGACATGGCCGCAGGCCTTGCAGTGGCTGGCGTCCGGGTCGTGCTCCATGAGGCCGCACTGGGGGCATTTGTAGCGCACCTTGTGGGGGCGGAAGATGGCCTGCACGAGGCGCAGGAAGAGGGCCACCCCGAATATCATGATGACCACCGCCAGCAGGCGTCCGGAGACGCCGGTCAGGGTGATGTCGCCGTAGCCCACGGTGGTCAGGGTGGTGACGGTGAAATAGAGGGCGTCGACGTAGTTGTTTATCACCGGGTTGAAGGGGGCCTGCAGGGTATAGACGGTGGCGGTGACCACGAAGACGAATACCAGCATGTTGAGCGAGGCGATTATCACGTGCTCGTTGCGGCGGAACACCGGCCAGCGGGCGCGGAAGTCCTTGACCAGGTGATAGGAGCGCATGATGCGCAGCGCCCTCAATATGCGCAGGAAGGCGAGGTTCTCGACGAACAGCACCTGGGCGGCCAGCGAAACGACGACCACTATGTCGGCTATGGTGGCCAGTTGCATGAGGTAGGCGCGCTTGCTGTCGGCTATCCACAGGCGGATGAAGAAATCCACGGTGATCAGCACCGACAGGACGATCTCCATGGCGCGCAGCCACGGGGCGTCGTGAACGAAGGAGGCCACTATGAAGAAGGCGATGACCAGTATGTCGAAGACCAGCATCCAGTAGCGGAAGCGGCGGGCCTTTTTCGACTTGCCCTGGTAGAGCAGGCGGATGTCGCGCCGCAAGCCGGCAAGGCCGGTGGGCGGGGGCGATGATTTCCTTTTTCCCGATGATTTTCCCTTGCCGCCGGCCGCGGTGGCCTTTTTCGCCTTTTCCGCCAATCTCTTTTCCTTCTTTTCACCAGCCTGTTCACCGGCCCTTTTATCGGCGCATTTTCGTGCCTATATTATACCTGCCTGAGCAATCAGGCTATGGCGATAAACGGCTGTCGTAATACCCTCCCCGGACCCGGGGGCAGTACCCGGCGCCTCCACCACGCAGGCCGGACGATACGAACCGGCGCGGAGCGGACGGAAGGAAATGGCTTTCCGGCCTGCCTGATGGGGGCGAAACAGTTTCGACGGGGAGGGAAAAGGGCAGACCTTTCGCCCGGTTGTGGTACCGCCGTAACGGTCCAAACTCAATAGTTGCCAACGACAACTATGCTCCGGTGGCCGTCGCTGCGTAATGCGGCAATAGCCATCGAAACTGAAACTCCCGGGCGCTAAGCCCGCCCGGGCGGGGCTTCGGGAGGGTGCCTGGCAACAGAAACCCTCCCATTTTATTTTTGGGGTGTTGCTTGCGAATATCCATACTGCCTGTGGCATTTGCGCTTCATCTCAGCGCCCTTATCGCCCTTGAAAATACCTTTCAGGTATTCCCTGCGGTCGACAAGGACACTGATATTTTGCGCAAATCCCGCATCCGGCATGGCTATTCATGGACCATGACCCAGGGGAGCCTTCCTTTCTCCCCTTTCGCCTTCTTGCAGCCATGTTCCCCCGTTTGTGGTAATTGTCTATATTACTGATTCCAATGATCGCGGGCGTTATCCGCCTGATATGCGAGCTGAAGAGACGGCATGAGCGACGATAATGAAAATGGCGGCGGCGGTGCGGCGGCCGAGGACTTGATGCGTTATGACCTGCTGGCTCAGGCGGCGCTCAAGCAGGTGGTGCGCATGGCGCTGCAGAAGGTGGAGCGCGACGGCGGGTTGCCCGGCGAGCATCATTTCTTCATCAGCTTCGAAACCCGCCACCCAAA
>CAZXTT010000027.1:0-2500 GCA_964643775.1 uncultured Rhizobiaceae bacterium
GAGGAAGCGCTCGGAGCGGTAGCCCACCATGCTGTCGCCGGTGTTGACCAGCTTGTATATGACCATCCCCGGCAGCCCGGCCAGCGCCAGCCAGAAGGCCGGGGCCACTATGCCGTCGGAGGTGTTCTCCGCCAGGCTCTCAATGGCCGCGTGCGCCACCTTGCTTTCGTCCATCTCGTCGGTGAAGCGCCCCACTATGCGCCCCACGGCGCGGCGCGCCGGGTTCAGGTCGCCGGGGTGTTCGGCCAGGGCGTCGGCGACGTCGCGCACGTGCCGGCGCAGGGCGCTCTGGGCGAGCAGCGAGGATGCGGCCAGCGCCTCGGCCAGCCAGCCGTATTGCCCCAGCGCCATGTTCAGGGCGCGGTGGAGCAGCCACGCCAGCACCCCCCAGAAAAGGATCAGCGCCGCCATCATGACCATGCCGCGGAAGCGGCGCATGGCGAAGGAGGCGCGCGGGTCGTTCCATTTCTTCTCCAGCCGCCCGATCATGCCCCCCATCCACTCCACCGGGTGGCCGGTGAGTTTCTGCAGGAAGCCGGGCCAGCCGATTATTCGCTCGATGGCTAGCGCCAGCAGGGCGGTTTGCAATGTCTCGCGCAGCGGCCACGCGGCGAGCATGGCGCCCGGCCACGCGCCAGGATCATTGCTCCACCACGCGCCCAGGGTCTTGCTCCACCACGCGCCCAGCAGGTGGACGGCCTCGGCCAGCAGGGAAAGTATCTGGTTTACCGTCTCCATGCCATTGCCGCCGGGAGCTGTGATGCCGGGATGGGCCGCGAGGGTGTTACTTGAGCGCCTTCAGTTCCTTGAGCCGCTTGTCGGCCTCCATGCGGGCGCGCGCGTCGGCCATGCTGGTGGCGGTGGCCTTCAGCGCCTTTTCGTATTCGGCGATGATATCCGCCCTGGGGCGGTTGAGCTTTTCCCAGGCGCGGGCGCGGAAATAGTGGATGGAGGGGTTGGGGCCCGCCATCTTCTCGGCCCTGGCGAGATCGGCCAGCGCGTCCTTGTAGCGGCCCATGCGGGCGCGCACTATGCCGCGGTCGATGAGCGGGCGCGGGTGGTTGGGCTTGAGCCTGACCAGCATCGACAGGTCGGCCAGCGCCTTTTCCTTGCGCCCCAGCATCCAGTAGGCACGGGCGCGCTTTTCGTATAGCGAGGCGCGGTCCGGCCTGAGCCTGATGGCCACGCCGAGGTTGTTGGCGGCGTTGGCCCAGTCGCCCAGCCGCATCCAGGCGGCGGCGCGGCCCTCGTGGGCGTCCACGTCGTTGGGATCGGCGAATATGGTCTTGTTGAAGTGGTTTATGGCCTCGCGCGGCTTGTTCATGCGCAGCAGCAGGCTTGCCTTCTGGTAGTTGAGGCGGGGGTTTTGCGGATCGCCCTGCAGCGCAGCGTCCATGTCCTTCAGGGCGTGTTCGGGCTTGTTGCGGAACTGCCATACGATGGCGCGGCCCATGTGGGCGCGGGCGTTGCGCGGGTCGAGCTCTATGACCCTGGAATAATCCGTGAAGGCCTTGCCGGCCTGTCCCGACAGCAGGTGCAGGTCGGCGCGGCCCAGGAGCGCCTCGATGTTCTTCGGGTCGCGCTTGAGGATCAGCGAATAGCTGTTCATGGCCTCGCCGAATTTCTTCAGCTTGGTTAGGTTGGTGGCCAGCGCCATGTGCAGGCGGATGAATTGCCCGTCATCGAGCTTGCCGCCGTTGCTCAGCGCCTTGTGGCAGGCCTCGACATTGTCCTTGGGGTCGCCCTCCTTGCGGCATTCGCCGGCGGCGGCCACGGCGCAGGCAGCCCCCTGAACCAGCAGGGCGGCCACGGCCAGGGCCTTGATGGAAAGCTTCAGCGGGCCGGAAACAGCTTTGGTCATCGGGGAGCCTTCGCGTTATTGTCAACGGGATTGTCTGGCGGAAGATATTCCAGGCGCCCGAAGGTTCTCAAGCCCAAAAGCCATCAGTCATCGCTGCTCGGCGGGCGTGAAAGAAAGGCCGGCATGTTGCCCTCGTGGAAGGCGTCACGCGGGGCCTCGCTGGAGGATTTGCGTGGTGTGCCGGAGGGCTGCCGCGCCTTTTGGCCCTCGGCGGGCGGCTTCTTGCGGCGGCGGGGGCGCTTCTTGCCATCGGGGGCGGAAGAGCGCCGCTCGCCGTTTCTGGCCGATTTGCGGCGGCCGTCGCTTCCGCCGCGCGCGCCGCGGCCAGAGCGCCCGCCGCGTCCGCCACGGCCGCCGCGTCCGCCACGGCGGCTTTTGGCGGCCTCGATTTCTTCCTCGGTGGGCGCGCCGTCGCGCCAGGGGATTTCCTTGCCGATGAGCTTTTCTATGGCTGCCACGGTGCGCATGTCGTCCGCCGTGACCAGTGTCACCGCCACTCCCTCGCGCCCGGCGCGGCCGGTGCGGCCTATGCGGTGGACGTAATCCTCCGGCGAGGTGGGCACGTCGTAGTTGAACACGTGCGACACCGCCGGGATGTCCAGCCCGCGCGCCGCCACGTCGGAGGCCACCAGGTAGGTG
>CAZXTT010000028.1:0-13240 GCA_964643775.1 uncultured Rhizobiaceae bacterium
CGGCGGCAACTGGGAGATCTCGCCGGTGAAGATGGGCAGGATGGCCTCTATCTCCTCGCGCGAGGGGCGCTTGCCGGAGGTTTCCACCACCTCGCCCTCCAGGTCGTCGGTGTCGCGCTCCTCGCCCCAGCGGACGGTGAAATTGTAGCCCTTTTCGCCCTCCATGACGTATTGCACCGTCTTGGTGGCCTCGCCGAAGGCGATGGGCAGCACGCCGGTGGCCAGCGGGTCGAGGGTGCCGCCGTGACCGGCCTTGGCGGCGTTGAACAGCCGCTTGGCGGTTCCCACGGCGGCGGTGGAGGTCATGTCGTATGGCTTGTTCAGCACCAGCCAGCCATGCACCGGATCGCCGCGTCTTTTTCTTCTACGGCCCATGTTTCTACTGTTCCTCCTCGTCGCCCCCGCCGCCTTCATTGCCCTTGCCGCCAAGGTCGCGGGCCACCTTCGGATCGCGCAGTATCTCGTCGATGCGCGCCGCGTAATCGGCGGAAGGATCTATGCGAAAGCGCAGGCGCGGCATGTATTTCATGCCCCTCAGCGCCGGCGTCACCAGCCCGCGAATGCGCCCGGCGTTTTCATTGAGCGCCTCGACCATTCCGGGGCGCACCTCGTCGATGAGCGGGCGCACGTAAACGGTGGCCAGCTTGAGATCGGGGGTGGTTTCCACCTCGGTGACGGTGATGGCCGAGGTATCCAGCCCCGGCTCATCGAGCTGGCGGCGGATGAAAGCCTCTCCCAGTGCATGACGGATAGTCTCGCCAACCCGCAACTGGCGCTGCGAGGGCGGCTTTTTGCTGCTCTTTCCCATTGGCTCAGAGACTCCGCTGGACCTCCTCGACCCGGTAACACTCTATTATGTCGCCGGGCTTGATGTCCTGCCAGTTCTCGAAGGCCATGCCGCACTCCTGACCGGCGTTGACCTCCTTGACCTCGTCCTTGAAGCGCTTCAGCGTCGACAGGCGGCCCTCGTGGATGACCACGTTATCGCGGATCAGGCGCACCCCCGCGCCACGCTCGACGGTGCCCTCGCTGACGCGGCAGCCGGCCACCTTGCCGACCTTGGAAATGTGGAACACCTCCAGCACCTCGGCGTTGCCCAGGTGCGTCTCGCGCAGCTCCGGCGGCAGCAGGCCGCTCATCGCCTGCTTTATGTCGTCCACCAGGTCGTAGATGATGTTGTAATAGCGCACCTCGATGCCCTCGCGGGCCGCCGCCTCGCGCGCCTGCTTGTTGGCGCGCACGTTGAAGCCGAGGATGACGGCCCCGGTAGCGGTGGCCAGCTGCACGTCGGATTCGGTGACGCCGCCGACGCCGAAATGCACCACGCGGGCGCGCACCTCGTCGTTGCCCAGCTTGCCAAGCGCCTGCACGATGGCTTCCGCCGATCCCTGCACGTCGGCCTTGACCAGCACCGGGAACTCCTTGAGCTCGCCCTCCTTCATCTTGCTCATCATCCGCTCGAGCGAGGCGCGCCGCATGGCCGCTCCCTTGGCCTCGCGCTTCTTGCGCTCGCGGTATTCGGCGACCTCGCGGGCGCGCGCCTCCGAGTCCACCGCCACCAGCACATCGCCGGCGTCGGGCACGCCGTTGAAGCCCAGCACCTCCACCGGCTTTGAAGGCCCGGCGGAGACGGTGTTCTTGCCCTCGTCGTCGATGAGCGCCCGCACCTTGCCCCAGGCGGAACCGGCGACAACCACGTTGCCCACCTTCAGGGTGCCGCGCTGCACCAGCACGGTGGCCACCGGCCCGCGGCCACGGTCGAGCTTGGCCTCGACCACCAGCCCCTCGGCGTTGCGGTCGGGATTGGCCTTGAGGTCCATCAGCTCGGCCTGCAGGGAGATGGCCTCCAGCAGCTCGGGAAGCCCCTGCCCGGTAAGTGCCGAAACCTCCACGTCCAGCACCTCGCCGCCCATGCTCTCGACGAATATCTCGTGCTGCATGAGCTCGTTGCGCACCCGCATGGGGTCGGCTTCCGGCTTGTCTATCTTGTTGATGGCGACGATGATCGGCACCTCCGCCGCCTTGGCGTGGTTTATGGCCTCCACCGTCTGCGGCTTGACGCCGTCATCGGCGGCCACCACCAGCACCACTATGTCGGTGGCCTTGGCGCCGCGGGCGCGCATCGAGGTGAAGGCCTCGTGGCCGGGGGTGTCGAGGAAGGTGATGGGGCCGTTTTCCGTCTCCACCTGGTAGGCGCCGATGTGCTGGGTGATGCCGCCTGCTTCCCCGGCCGTCACCTTGGTCTTGCGGATGGCGTCCAGTATGGAGGTCTTGCCGTGATCGACGTGGCCCATGACGGTGACCACCGGCGGGCGGGGCTTGAGGGTTTCCGGCGCGTCCTCGGGGCCGATCAGGCCCTCTTCCACGTCGGATTCGGAAACGCGCTTGACCTTGTGGCCGAATTCCTCGGCAATCAGTTCGGCGGTGTCGGCGTCGATGACGTCGTTGATCTTGTGCATCTCGCCCTGTTTCATCAGGAACTTGATGACATCCACCGCCCGCTCGGCCATGCGGTTGGCCAGCTCCTGTATGGTGATGGCCTCCGGAATGACCACCTCGCGGGAGATTTTCTCCTTGGGGGCGGAGAAACCGGACGCCTGTTTCTTCTGGCGCTCCATGCGGCGGCGGAAGGCGGCCAGCGACTTGGCGCGGCCCTCCTCGGTGTCGCCGGAAAGGGCGCGCGCAATGGTCAGCTTGCCACGGCGGCGCTTTTCGCCGCCGCGCGACGGACGCGCCGGGGCGGGCTTGTTCTCGCGCTTGCGGGAAGGAGCGGCGGGCGTGGCGGCCTTTTTCTCCGGCTGCGCGGCGGGTTTCGGCTTGGCCTTGGCCTTGGCGCCGGTTTCCTCGGCCTTGCGGGCAGCCGCCGCCTCGGCCTCGCGCTTTGCGGCCTCCTCGGCAAGGCGGCGGGCTTCTTCCTCGGCCTCTGCCTTGCGGCGCGCTTCCTCCTCGGCGCGGCGGGCGGCCTCCTCGGCCTTGCGCTTTTCCTCCTCGACGGCCCGCACCTTGGCCAGCTCGAGGGCGCGCTCGCGGGCGGCGCGCTCCTCCGGGGTCAGCTTGTCCCAGGCGGCGGGGGCCTTTTTCTCCGGCCGCGGCCGCGCGGCGGGCTTTGGCGCTTGCGCTGGCTCAGGGGCGGCGGGCGCGGCGGGCTTTTCCGCCGCCGGTTTCCGCGCCGCCGGCTTGCCCTTGCCCGGCGCGGCGATTATGCGCTTGCGCTTGGTTTCCACGACAACCGTCTTGGAACGGCCATGCGCTATGTTCTGGCGCACCCGTCCGCTGCCACCGGCTGGCCGCCGCAGGCTAAGTGTCGGTTTGCCGCTTTTCTTGTCCGAATCGCTCATAAGCTGCTCTGTTCACCTGTAATCTCTAGGCGCCATCCAATGGCCGCAGGGCCTTCGCCCTTTCGGCCAGAATGACGAATTTCTCCGCCAATGCGCCATGCTTCATGGCTGCATGTATCACATTTGGGCGGGAAAATGCCAAACTCAATTGCGCGGAATCGAAAGAATCGATCACTTTGGCTTCTTTTCCCGCCTTTTTCAGCTTTCCTTCCAGCTTTCTGCGCCCATCACCGGCCCCGTCGGCAGCCTCTATCAGCACCGCCACCGCGCCCTTTTCGATCAGCGCCGCAACCTTGTCGAAGCCGCTGACCGCCTCGCCGGCCTTGCGCGCCAGCGACAGGACGGAAAGCGCCGCCTCGCCGATTTGCCCGCGCACCCGTTCGGCGAGATCCTCCGGCGCCCTGGCCCGCGCCTTGAAGGCGCGGGAGAAGGCATTGCGGGCAATGGCCTCTTCCAGCACCCGCCTGTCCGGGGCGAGCCACGCCCCGCGGCCCGGCAGGTTGCCCTTGAGGTCGAAGACCACCTCGCCATCGGGCGACAGCACGAAGCGCAGCATGCCGGCCCGCGGCATGATCCGGCGGGTGACCAGGCAGGTGCGCTCCGGCACGTGCTTCCTGCTGCGCTTGCCGCCGTCGTTCATTCAGCCTTGCTCTCGCCTCCTTCGCCTTCCGCTTCTTCCGTTTCCGCTTCCGCGCCTTCCTGCGCCTCCGCGGGCTCCGGCTCGATGATGCCGGCCCTGACGCGCGCCTCCATGATAATGGCCTCGGCCTCCTGCGCGGACAGGTCGCCGGTGAGGATGCCCTCGTGGAATATGCTCTCGCCGTCCTTGCGCTCGCGCCAGCCGGTGAGGTCGTCGGTGGCGCAATAGGCCAGGTCCTCGACCGTCTTGACCCCGTCCTCGCCCAGCTTGACCAGCATCGGCAGGGTGAGCCCGTCGATCTCCAGCAGCTCGTCAGCGACCCCCAGCTCGCGGCGTTTGGCGTCCAGCTCGGCGGCTTCCTTCTCGAGGAACTCGCGCGCCCGCTCCTGTATCTCGGCGGCGAATTCCTCGTCCAGCCCCTCGATGGCGGCGATTTCCGACAGGTCCACGTAGGCCAGCTCCTCCACCGTGGCGAAGCCCTCCGAGGCCAGCAACTGGGCCAGCATCTCGTCCATGTCGAGGGATTCCATGAAGGTCTGGGTGCGCTCGGTGAATTCCTTCTGGCGGCGCTCCTGTTCCTCCTCCTCGGTCATTATGTCGATTTCCCAGCCGGAGAGCTGCGAGGCCAGGCGCACGTTCTGGCCGCGCCGCCCGATGGCCAGCGAGAGCTGATCCTCCGGCACCACCACCTCGATGCGCCTGGCGTCCTCGTCGAGCACCACCTTGGAAACCTCCGCCGGGGCCAGGGCGTTGACGATGAAGGAGGCGGCGTCGGGCGTCCACTGGATGATGTCTATCTTCTCGCCCTGCAGCTCGTTGACCACCGCCTGCACGCGCGAGCCGCGCATGCCGACGCAGGCCCCCACCGGGTCGATGGCCGAATCGTTGGAGCGCACGGCGATCTTGGCGCGCGAGCCGGGGTCGCGGGCGACGGCCACTATCTCCACTATGCCGTCGTATATCTCCGGCACTTCCTGGGCGAACAGCTTGGCCATGAACTCCGGGCGCGAGCGCGACAGGAAGATCTGCGGCCCGCGCTGCTCGCGGCGCACGTCGAAGATATAGGCGCGGATGCGGTCGCCGGGGCGGAAGCTCTCGCGCGGGATGCTCTCGTCGCGCCGCACTATGCCCTCGGCGCGGCCCATGTCCACAATGGTGTGGCCGAACTCGGAGCGCTTGACCACCCCGGAAATGATCTCGCCGACGCGGTCCTTGTATTCCTCGTACTGGCGCTGGCGCTCGGCCTCGCGCACCTTCTGGACGATGACCTGCTTGGCGCTCTGGGCGGCGATGCGCCCGAACTCGATGGGCGGCAGCGGCTCGGAGAATTCATCGCCGATCTCCGCTTCCGGGTTTATCTTGCGCGCCTCGTCGAGGGTCATCTCGGCGGCCTCGTTCTCCACCTCCTCGACCACGGTTATCACCCTGCGCAGGTTGGTTTCGCCGGTCTTGGGGTCGATGGTGGCGCGTATATCCAGCTCCGAGCCATAGCGCGAGCGGGCGGCGCGCTGGATGGCCTCTTCCATGGCCTCCAGCACGATCTGCTTGTCGATGGACTTCTCCCGCGCCACCGCCTCGGCTATCTGCAAGAGCTCCAGTCTGTTGGCGCTAACGGCATTGGACATGTTCAGTCTCCGATGGTTCGTTTGCGTTGGTGTTCAGTTGTCTTCGTTGTTGTCTTCGTCGTGTTCGTCGTTTTCGTCTTCGCCGGTTTGGCGGCCCGCATCGAGGGGCGCGCCGTCCATGGCCTGCCCGTCGCGGGCGCGGCTGGCGGCGGCGGCCAGCAGCTCGTCGTTCATGACCAGCCGCGCCTCGGCGATGTCGTCGAAGGCCAGCCCGATGAGCACGTCGGGCTGCCCCTTCTCGCCGTCGGCCTTCTCCGCCGGCAGGAACAGGCGCACCTCGCCGCTTTCCTCGTCGTAGCCCTCGAGCACGCCGCGAAAGCGCCTGCGGCCATCAATGGGCGTCGTCATCTCGATCTTGGCCTCGAACCCGGCCCAGCGCTCGAAATCCTCCGGGCGCACCAGCGGGCGGGCTACGCCGGGCGAGGAAATCTCGAGGTTGTAGGAACCGGCCACCGGATCCTCGACATCGAGCAGCGGCGAGAGGGCGCGCGAAATCTCGGCGCACTCGTCGATGGTCAGCAGCCCGTCGGGGCGCTCGGCCATTACCTGCAAGTCCTTGCCCGCCATGCGCACCCGCACGAGGCGGAAGCCCATGTCCGCGAGCAACGGCTCGGCCAGGCGCGCCACCCTGAGGGCGGCCCCGGTTTCTCTGCTCAGGCGCTTGCCGGTCATCGGGTTTCCCGCTGTATTGCCCGTGTTTGCCCCACGCGCCCTCCGGGGCCGGAATAACAAAAAAAGCGGGCCCCGGCGGAGCCCACTCCCATCGTCCCTCCAGCCGGAAGGCTATGTGAGAATGTCCTTGCCCCGACTATATAATGCGCCGCCGCCGTTCATGCAAGGAGATGTTTTCCACAGGCGGCGTGAAACAAGGTGACATGAGGGCGCGGCCCCCTTGTCAAAAGGCGGCTTACAGGGCAAGGTTTCCGCCCCGGCGGGGAACATGCCATGACCGCCGGGGCGGATTCGCAAGGTGCAAGAGGCCAGATCATGCGGGTGACAGTGGAACGCAACGCGCTGCTCAAGGCGCTGGGACACGTGCAGAGCGTCGTCGAGCGGCGCAGCACCATTCCCATACTCTCCAACGTGCTGTTGCAGGCGCGCGAGGGGTCCTTGCGCATAACCGCCACCGATCTGGACATGGAAGTGGTGGAGCAGGCCGCCGCCTCCAACGTCGCCGAGGAAGGAGCCACCACCGCCCCGGCGCACGTGCTGCACGACATAGTGCGCAAGCTGCCCGACGGGGCGGAAATATCGCTGGAGCTGCCCGACGAGGGGCGGCTGGCGGTGGTGGCCGGGCGCTCGCGCTTCATGCTGCCGGCCCTGCCGCCGGAGGATTTCCCCGACATGGCCGCGGGCTCCCCGAGCCACGAGTTCCGCATCGCTCCCGCCGACCTGCGCTACCTCATCGAGCGCACCCGCTTCGCCATCTCCACCGAGGAGACGCGCTATTACCTCAACGGCATATTCTTCCACCACGTGGAGGGCGAGGACGGCAACATGCTGCGCGGGGTGGCCACCGACGGCCACCGGCTGGCGCGCGCCGAGGTGCCCGCGCCGAAGGGCTGCGAGGACATGCCGGGGGTGATCGTGCCGCGCAAGACGGTGCTGGAGCTGGGCAAGCTGCTCGATGCCTCCGACGACGACATCGAGGTGGCCCTGTCGGAGAGCAAGATCCGCTTCGCCATAGACGGCGTGGTGCTGACCTCCAAGCTCATAGACGGCAGGTTCCCCGACTACGAGCGCGTCATCCCGGTGGGCAACGACAAGCGGCTGGAGGTGGACACCACCCTGTTCGCCCAGGCGGTGGACCGCGTCTCCACCGTCTCCGAGGAGAAGGGGCGGGCGGTCAAGCTGGCCATATCCGCCGACAAGCTGGTGCTGTCGGTCAACAGCCCGGAGACGGGATCGGCGGAGGAAGAGCTGGCGTGCAGCTATTCCGCCGAGCCGATGGAGATCGGCTTCAACTCGAAATACCTGCTCGACATCACCGGCCAGTTCGAGGGCGACACGACGCTGTTCCTGCTCAGCGACAGCGGCTCGCCCACCATAATGCGCGACATGGCCGACGAGCGCGTCATATACGTGCTCATGCCCATGCGGGTATGATGGCGGGCGGGGCCTGTTTCTGCTATTGAAGGGGCCCCGCGAAAAGTATCACCTATCGCAAGGCGGAGGCCGGCGGCGGGAAACCGCCAAGCCCCGGAGCACACTCCACCGTCCCCTTGCGCCATGAAAAAGGAGTATTTTTCATGACGCAATCCAACGACAGCCTGAAATGCGCCACGACACTCGATGTCGGCGGCAGGGAATACCGCATCTTCTCGCTGGAAAAGGCGGAGGAAAACGGCCTTTCCGGCGTCTCGCGCCTGCCCTTCACCCTGAAGGTGCTGCTGGAGAACCTGCTGCGCCGCGAGGACGGGCGCACGGTCACCTCCGATGATGTAAGGGCGGTGGTCGACTGGCTGGAGCATCGCGGCACGAGGGAGCGCCGCGAGATAGCCTTTCAGCCAGCGCGCGTGCTGATGCAGGATTTCACCGGCGTGCCCGCGGTGGTCGACCTGGCGGCCATGCGCGACGCCATGAAGGATCTGGGCGGCGACCCGCAGCGCATCAACCCGCTGTCGCCGGTCGACCTGGTCATCGACCACTCGGTGATGGTCGATCGCTTCGCTTCGCCCGACGCGCTGGCCTTCAACCGCCGGCGCGAATACGAGCGCAACGGCGAGCGCTATACCTTCCTCAAGTGGGGACAGGGGGCCTTTTCCAACTTCTCCGTGGTGCCGCCGGAAACCGGCATCTGCCACCAGGTGAACCTCGAATACCTGGCGCGCGCCGTGTGGACGCGCGAGGAAGACGGCGAGACGCTGGCCTTCCCCGACACGGTGGTGGGAACCGATTCCCACACTACCATGATAAACGGCCTCGGCGTGCTCGGCTGGGGGGTGGGCGGCATCGAGGCCGAGGCGGTGATGCTCGGCCAGCCGGTGTCGATGCTCATCCCGGAGGTCATAGGCTTCGAGCTGACCGGCGAGCTGGCCGAGGGAGTGACCGCCACCGACCTGGTGCTGACCATCGTGCAGATGCTGCGCGAGGAGGGCGTGGTCGGCAAGTTCGTGGAATTCTGCGGGCCGGGGCTGGATCACCTGTCGCTGGAGGATCAGGCGACCATCGCCAACATGGCCCCGGAATACGGCGCGACGTGCGGCTTCTTCCCCATTTCCAACGAGACGCTGGAATACCTGCGCGTCTCCGGGCGCTCCGATGAGCAGGTGGCGCTGGTGGAGGCCTACGCCAGGGCGCAGGGGCTGTTCCGCGCCCCCGACACGCCGCGCCCGGAGTTCACCAAGTGCCTCAGCCTCGACATTTCCTCCGTCGAGCCGTCCATCGCCGGGCCCAAGCGGCCACAGGACAGGGTGGCGCTGAAGGACGCGCCGCGCGCCTTCGCCGCCGCCATGAAGGACGAATTCTCCAGGGAGGGCGAGGAGAACGAGCGCTTCGCCGCTCCGGGGGCCGACTTCCAGGTGGGCCACGGCGACGTGGTCATCGCCGCCATCACCTCTTGCACCAACACCTCCAACCCCTCGGTCATGCTGGCCGCCGGGCTGCTGGCGAGGAAGGCGCGCGCAAGGGGCCTGCGCCCCAAGCCGTGGGTCAAGACATCGCTGGCCCCCGGCTCGCAGGTGGTCAGCGAATATCTCGACAGGGCCGGGGTGCTGGACGACCTGGAGGCGCTGGGCTTCGGCGTCGTCGCCTATGGCTGCACCACCTGCATAGGCAACTCCGGGCCGCTGCCGGAGGCGGTGAGCAAGGCCATAGAGGAGAACGACCTGGTGGCCTGCTCGGTGCTTTCCGGCAACCGCAACTTCGAGGGCCGCGTAAACCCGCACGTCAAGGCCAACTGGCTGGCCTCGCCGCCGCTGGTGGTGGCCTATGCGCTGGCCGGCAACCTGGGGCGTGACCTGCTCAACGAGCCGCTGGGCAAGGGGAGTGACGGCCAGCCCGTTTATCTCTCCGACATCTGGCCCACGCAGGAGGAAATCCGCGACGCCGTGCGCTCGGCGGTGACCCGCGAGGCCTTCCTCGCCAGGTATTCCGACGTCTTCTCCGGCGACGAGCAGTGGCGGGCCATCGACGCCGGCGGCGGCGAGACATACAGGTGGGACGAGGCCTCCACCTACATCCGCCGCCCGCCCTATTTCGACGGCATGACGCTCTCGCCGCCGCCGGTGGAGGACATAAGCGGCGCGCGCATCCTCGGCCTGTTCGGCGATTCCATCACCACCGATCACATCTCCCCCGCCGGGGCCATAGCCGCGGGCAGCCCGGCGGCCAAATACCTCGAGGCCCACGGCGTCGAGCCGCGCGACTTCAACTCCTACGGATCGCGGCGCGGCAATCACGAGGTGATGATGCGCGGCACCTTCGCCAACATCCGGCTGCAAAACGAGATGACCCCGGACGTGCGCGGCGGGTGGACGGTGCATCAGCCATCGGGCGAGCGCATGACCATGTTCGACGCCGCCATGCGCTATGCCGGGGAGGGCGTGCCGCTGGTCGTTGTAGCAGGCAAGGAATACGGCACCGGCTCGTCGCGCGACTGGGCGGCCAAGGGGCCCAGGCTGCTGGGCGTGCGCGCGGTGGTCGCTGAATCTTATGAGCGCATCCACCGCTCCAACCTCATCGGCATGGGCATCCTGCCGCTGCAATTCCGCCCCGGCGAGAGCCGCAAGAGCCTCGGCCTGACGGGGGCCGAGACGGTGACCATAAGCGGGCTGGGAGAAGGCATGGAACCGGGACAGGAGGTGGAGGTCATGTTCACCACCCCAGAGGGCGAGGAGAAGCGCATAACGGCCATCTCGCGCATCGACACCGCCGACGAGCTGGACTATTTCCGCAATGGCGGCATCCTCTCCTACATGCTGCGGCGGCTGGCCTCGGAATCCTGAACCGGCGCGCAACCAAACACCCGCTGGCGGGGCTTGCAATGGCGCGTGCTATTGCGTATGTCTCGCCAGCGGAAGGCCGGTGTAGCTCAGCTGGTAGAGCAACGCATTCGTAATGCGTGGGTCGGCGGTTCAAGTCCGTCCACCGGCACCATTTTATTTGTCTCACGGCAGGTTCGCTCGCGCTCACGCCTCCGACGGGGCGGCGCAGTAGCGCCGGCGCACGGTCGTGCGCTCACGCCGCGCTGGTTGCGCGGCTTGGAACGAGACTCCTTTTGAGATGTTGAAGGGCGGCCAATGCTGAGGGCTTTTTGGCGCATCTGTCTTTTGCATGAAGCGCCAATGGCGATTTTTCGCCATTGGGGCTTCCTTGCCGTTCCTTTCACAACACGCTGATGGTCAAGGGCGGCCCGCAGGGCCGTCGCCGTAGGCGATTGCAAACCCTTGACGATCGGCGGGTTGTGAAAGACCCCCCTGCGTATCGGGAAATTCTGGATGCCTGCTTCAGTGGCCCAGTTCGAGGGCCTGTTTCAGTTGTTGCAGGAAGTCCAGGCGTTCCTGGCGTTTGCGGCGTTCTTCGTCGTCGCGGGCGTCTTCGAGGTCTTCGCGGGCCCACTGGATTTCCTGTTCTATCTCGGCGGCGTCCAGTTCTTCCAGCGGGATGGCGCGTTCGGCCAGCACTATGAGGTGGTTGTCGGCCACCTCGGCGTAGCCGCCGCGCACGAAATAGCGGCTTTGCTGGCCGGAGATTTCCGATATGGCCAGCACGCCGGGCTTGATGGTGGAAAGCAGCGGGGCGTGATCCGGCATGACGACGAATTCGCCTTCCGCGCCGGGAATGAGCACTTCCTTGACCTGCCGCGAGGCAAGTTCCTTCTCGGGGCTCACCAGCTCCAGCTTCAGCACGTCGTCCATGGGTCAGCGTTCCCTTGTCTTGCGGGCCCCGCTCAGGCGGCCTCGGCGGCCATCTTCTGGGCCTTCTCGATGGCTTCCTCGATGGTGCCGACCATGTAGAAGGCGGCCTCCGGCAGGTGGTCGTATTCGCCTTCCACCAGTCCCTTGAAGCCCTTGATGGTGTCTTCCAGCTCGACGAACACGCCCGGCGAGCCGGTGAACACCTCGGCGACGAAGAAGGGCTGCGACAGGAAGCGCTCGATCTTGCGGGCGCGGGCCACGATCATCTTGTCCTCTTCCGACAGTTCGTCCATGCCGAGGATGGCGATGATGTCCTGCAGCGCCTTGTAGCGTTGCAGGGTTTCCTGAACCTGGCGGGCCACCTGGTAATGCTCCTCGCCGAGGATGTTGGCGTCCATCATGCGCGAGGTGGAATCGAGCGGATCCACCGCCGGGTAGATGCCCTTTTCGGCGATGGAGCGCGACAGCACGGTGGTGGCGTCGAGGTGGGCGAAGGCGGTGGCCGGGGCCGGGTCGGTGAGGTCGTCGGCGGGCACGTAGATGGCCTGCACCGAGGTGATGGAGCCCTTGGTGGTGGTGGTGATGCGCTCCTGCAGCTCGCCCATCTCGGTGGCCAGCGTCGGCTGGTAGCCCACGGCGGAAGGGATGCGGCCCAGCAGCGCCGACACCTCGGAACCGGCCTGGGTGAAGCGGAAGATGTTGTCGATGAAGAACAGCACGTCCTGCCCCTGGTCGCGGAAGTGCTCGGCCACCGTCAGGCCGGTGAGCGCCACGCGGGCGCGCGCGCCGGGCGGCTCGTTCATCTGGCCATAGACCAGCGCCGCCTTGGAGCCCTCGCCGCCGCCGGGCTTGTTCACGCCCGATTCGATCATTTCATGATACAGGTCGTTGCCCTCGCGGGTGCGCTCGCCGACGCCGGCGAACACCGAGTAGCCGCCGTGGGCCTTGGCGACGTTGTTGATGAGCTCCATGATGAGCACCGTCTTGCCCACGCCGGCGCCGCCGAACAGGCCGATCTTGCCGCCCTTGGCATAGGGGGTGAGCAGGTCCACCACCTTGATGCCGGTGACCAGTATCTCGGCCTCGGTGGACTGATCGACGAAGGCCGGGGCGGGCTGGTGGATGGCGCGGCGCTCCTTGGTCTTCAGCGGCTTGCCCTCGTCCACCACCTCGCCGACCACGTTGAGGATGCGCCCCAGCGTCTCGTCGCCCACCGGCACCGAGATGGGCGCGCCGGTGTCGCGCACCTCCTGTCCGCGCACCAGCCCCTCGGTGGCGTCCATGGCGATGGCGCGCACGGTGTGTTCGCCAAGGTGCTGGGAAACCTCCAGAACCAGGCGCTTGCCGTTGTTCTCGGTTTCCAGCGCGTTGAGGATCTCCGGCAGGTGGCCGTCGAACTGCACGTCCACGACCGGCCCCTTGACCTCCAGAACGCGCCCCGCCGGGGCGTCCTTGGCTTTGCTGGTGGTTTTCCTGGTTGTCTTGGCCATTGCTTGTTTCCTCGCAAAGTGGCGCCGGGCTCCTCTAGAGAGCCTCCGCGCCGGATATGATCTCGATGAGTTCCTTGGTGATCTGCGCCTGCCGCTGGCGGTTGTAGGTGATGGTCAGGGAGCTGATCATCTCGCCGGCGTTGCGGGTGGCGTTGTCCATGGCGGTCATGCGCGCGCCCTGCTCGGAGGCGGCGTTTTCCAGGAGCGCCCGGAACACCTGCACCGCCACGTTGCGCGGCAGCAGGTCGTTGAGAATTTCCTTCTCGTCCGGCTCGTATTCATAGGACGA
>CAZXTT010000029.1:0-11506 GCA_964643775.1 uncultured Rhizobiaceae bacterium
GTCCACGTGGCCGCCGGGGAGGAGGGCGAGGAGAAGGAGATCCTCAAGGGGCTCTCCATCGCCATCAATCCGGGCGAGGTGCATGCCATCATGGGGCCGAACGGTTCCGGCAAGAGCACGTTTTCGCATGTGCTGGCGGGCAAGCCGGGCTACGAGGTGAGCGGCGGCGAGGTCGTCTTCGATGGCGGGAACCTGCTGGAGCTGGCGCCGGAGGAGCGGGCCGCGCGGGGGCTGTTCCTGGCCTTTCAGTACCCGGTGGAGATACCCGGCGTGCCCTACATGCAGTTTCTCAAGATCGCGCTCAACTCGCAGCGCAAGCTGCGCGGCGAGGAGGAGCTTTCGACGCCCGATTTCATGCGCCTGATAAAGGAGCGCACGGCGGCCCTGAACATCCCCATGGACATGCTGCGCAGGCCGGTCAACGTGGGTTTCTCGGGGGGCGAGAAGAAGCGCATGGAGACGTTGCAGATGGCGGTGCTGGAGCCGCGCTTGTGCATTCTCGACGAGATAGATTCGGGGCTCGACATCGACGCGCTGAAGGTGGTGGCGGAAGGGGTCAACGCGCTGCGCTCGCCGCGGCGGGGCTTTTTGCTGATAACCCACTACCAGCGGCTGCTCGATTACATCGAGCCGGATCACGTGCATGTCATGGCGGCGGGGCGCATCGTGCGCTCCGGCGGCAAGGAGCTGGCGCGCGAGCTGGAGCGCGAGGGCTATGCCGCTTACGTCGAGAACGCGGCATGAGGCGGGTGGCATGACCATGAACGCACCGGTGAACAGACTGGCCGCCGAGGAGGCATGGCGCGCCGCATGCGGCAGGATCGCCGAGGCGGGGCGCGAGGCGGAGCCTATATGGCTCGTGGAGGCGCGGCGCGAGGCATGCGCGGCCTTCGCGGAAAACGGCCTGCCGTCGCCGCGCGCCGAGGACTGGCGGTGGAGCAACATACACCGCTGGCTGGCCAGCCCCTATCCGCCGCTGGCCGGGGACGCGGACGCCGGGAGCGCGGGCGCCGGGGACATCGGCGCGCTGCTGGCGGACAATCCCTTCGCCGGGATGGAGGCGTCGCTGATGGTGTTCGTCAACGGGCGGCTGGACGGGGAGCATTCGTCCATTGTCCCGCAGGAGGGGGTGGAGATCGGCAACCTGGCCGGCTGCTCCAAGGCTCCCGCGTGGCTGGACGGGAGCTTCCGCGCCGATGACGCGGTGGACCAGCTCAACATGGCGCTGGCCGGCGACGGGCTGGTGGTCAGGGTGGCGGCGGGGGTGAAGGCCGCCCGCCCGCTGGTGGTGGTCAACGTCACGGAAGGGGACGGGCATTCGGTGGCCCTGCGCCATGTCCTGCGGCTGGAGGAGGGGGCGGAGCTTTGCCTCGTCGAGGCGCACGTGGGCGGCGGCGATCACGTGGCCAACGTGGTGACGCGCATCGACGTGGGCGAGGGGGCGCGGCTTTCGCGCGTCAACGTCAACCTGAAGGATGAACGGGCGCTGCAACTGGCCAATGTCGAGGCGCGTGTCGCCGGGCAGGGGCGCTTCCACGACGTGGCGCTGCTCATGGGCGGGCGCTATCACCGCCAGCAGGATTTCATCAGTTTCGCGGGCGAGGGGGCCGCGGCGCGGGCCGATTGCGCCTACCTGTTGCGCGGCGCGCAGCATGCCGACACGCGGCTGGTGGTCGATCACGCGGCGCCCCATTGCACATCGCGCGAGACTTTCAAGTGCGTCATGGACGAGGCGGCGCGCGGGGCCTTCCAGGGGCTGATAAGGGTCGCCCCCGGGGCCCTCAAGACCGACGGGCAGATGGCGGCGCACGGGCTGTTGCTGGGCGAGACGGCGGAATTCGACGCCAAGCCGGAGCTGGAGATTTACGCCGATGACGTCATCTGCGCCCACGGGGCGACCACCGGGGCGCTGGACGAGGAGCAGTTGTTCTACCTGCGGGCGCGCGGCATCGACGAAAGGCGGGCGCGGGCCCTGCTGATAGCCGCCTTCGTGGGCGAGGTCTTCGACGAGGTGGAAAACGAGGCGGCGAAGGCGGCGCTGGCGGCGCTGGCGGAAGGCTGGCTGGCAGGGGAGGCGGCCTGAGCATGGCTTACGACGTCGAGAAAATCCGCGCCGACTTTCCCATCCTGTCGCGCGAGGTGCATGGCAGGCCGCTCGTTTATCTCGACAACGGCGCCTCGGCCCAGAAGCCAAGGGCGGTCATCGAGACGGTGGCGCGCGTCTACGAGGAGGAATACGCCAACGTTCACCGCGGGCTGCATTTCCTCTCCAACCTGGCCACCGAGCGCTTCGAGGCGGCGCGCGAGACGGTGCGCGGCTTTCTCAATGCCGCGTCGGAGCGCGAGATAGTGTTCACCCGCAACGCCACCGAGGCCATCAACCTGGTGGCGGCCAGCTTCGGGCGGCGGTTCATCGGCGAGGGCGACGAGATAATAGTCTCGCTGCTGGAGCATCATTCCAACATCGTGCCGTGGCATTTCCACCGCGAGCGGCATGGGGCGGCGCTGAAGTGGATACCGGTGGACGACGACGGGCAGCTCGTCCTCGAGGAATACGAGAAGCTGTTCAGCGAGCGCACGAGGATCGTCGCCGTCACCCACATGAGCAATGCGCTGGGCACCATAACGCCGGTCAGGGAGATCATCCGCATGGCCCACGAACGCGGCGTGCCGGTGCTGGTGGACGGGTCGCAGGCGGTGGTTCACATGGCGGTGGACGTGCGCGAGCTGGATGCCGATTTCTACGTTTTCACCGGCCACAAGACATACGGGCCGTCGGGCATAGGCGTGCTTTACGGCAAGCGGGAGTGGCTGGAGAAACTGCCGCCATACATGGGCGGCGGCGAGATGGTGGGGGATGTCAGCACCGAGCGCATCACCTATGCCGACCCGCCGCACCGCTTCGAGGCCGGAACGCCGCCCATCGCGCAGGCCATCGGGCTGGCGGCGGCGCTCGATTACATGGAGGCGGTGGGGCGGGAGGAAATCGCCGCCCACGAGGCGGAGCTCCTGGCATATGCCCACGAGCGGCTGGCGGCGGTCGAGGGGCTGCGCATCATCGGCACGGCGAAGGACAAGGGGGCGCTCATATCGTTCGAGCTTCAGGGGGTGCATTCGCACGACCTGGCGACGGTCATCGACCGTTACGGGGTGGCGGTGCGGGCCGGCACCCATTGCGCCCAGCCGATATTGCAGCGCTTCGGCGTGGCCTCGACGGCGCGCGCCTCGCTCGCCATGTATAACACCCGGGAAGAGATCGACGCGCTGGCCGACGCCCTTGAAAAGGCGCGTGCCTTCTTTATGTGAGTTGAGCCATGAATGACGTGACCAGGAGCGGTGAAAAGCAGGGCATGGAGAGGGAAGAGCGCAAGCCGCTTTCCCCCGAGGCGCGCGAGCAGATGAAGCGCGAGCTGAAGGCCCAGGTGCGGGCATTCGCCGACGCGCTGAAGAAGCAGATACGCGAGAAGAAGGAAAAGGGCGTGAACCTGGAGGAAGCGATGCGCGAGGCGGAGCGGGAGGCGGAGAAGAAGATGGCCGAGGAGACGCGCCGCGACACCATAGACGTTTCCGGCCCGGGCGCGGGCGAAAAGGCCGCCGCCGCGGCGGAGGGCGCGGGCGCAGGGGCCGCCGCGCCGGCGGAGGGCGCGGCTGGCGGTGAAGGAAACGGCGAAAGTGCCGCCACGGCGGGCGAAAACGGCGAAAGGCATGAATCGGCGCTGCCGAAGGAAGAGCTGGAGCGGCTGACCAATGACATAATCGCGGCGCTGAAGACCATCTACGATCCGGAAATCCCGGTGGACATATACGAGCTCGGCCTCATTTACCGCATAGACATTTCCGATGATTACGTGATCACCATCGACATGACGCTGACCGCGCCGGGCTGCCCGGTGGCCGGCGACATGCCGGGCTGGGTGGAAAAGGCGGTGGGCGAGGTGGAAGGAGTGCGCGAGGTGCGCGTCAACCTGACCTTCGATCCGCCGTGGGACATGTCGCGCATGTCCGACGAGGCGCGTCTTGCCCTGAACATGTGGTAGGGAGAAAGCAATGAACCGGCCTGCCGTCGTTACCCTTACCGAAGCGGCTGTCAATCGCATCCGCGCCTTGCGGGAGAAGTCCGGCAAGCCGCGGGCGGGGTTGCGCATCGCCCTCAAGGAGGGCGGCTGCGCGGGTTATGAATACGACATGCAGTGGGCGGAGGAAGCCGCCCCCGGCGACGAGGTGGTGGAGCAGGACGGGGTGCTGGTCTATGTCGATGCATCGGCGCTGCTATACCTGCTTGGTTCGCGCATGGATTACGTGGAGGAGAAGCTGAAATCCGGCTTCGTATTCGACAATCCCAACCAGGTGGGGGCCTGCGGCTGTGGCGAATCGGTGCAACTGAAACCGGCTGATCCGGTGGGCGGCGAGTGACAACGCGCTCCCGGCGGCCGGTGATGGCGGGAAAGGGAGGATGACATGAAGCGCGTGAGAAGTATCGTGACCGCCGCGGCGGTGGCCGGCCTGCTGGCGCTGGCCCCTGCTTCGCTGCTGGCCGGGGAGATGTGCGGGCTTACCACCTTCCTCGACGAGATCAGGGCGGGGGTGAAGCACGAGGGCTTCTCCTCCATGTGCATCGCCGGGCAGGGGTGTTCCATATTCTCCGAAAAGGTGGACGGCCACCGCCTGCAACTGGCGCGGCGGGACGGCGAGAAGGAGTGGCTGGTGCTGCTCAACGTGCCGGCGGAGGCCGACATCTCCGAGGGCGTGGAGCTGACGGTGGACAAGGGCGAGGCCATGCGGGTGCCGCCGGAGTTCCTCGAGGCGCGGGCCGCCGGGCGGGCCATCGCCATAAGCAACAAGCTGACCGGCGTGGTGCTGCCGGAGCTGAAAAAGGGCGAGGCGCTGAAATGGGCCTACGTGCTGAAGAGCGGCAAGCGGCAGGTGGTGAACATCCCGCTGAAGGGTTTCGGCAAGGTGGCCGGTTGGGCCGAGTGCGCCATCAGGACGCTGGACGACATGGCGCGCGGCAAGTAGGGGCGCGTCGGTGGCGGCGCGGAGGCCCTACTTGAGCTTGGATTCGTGATCCGACGGCGGCGAGGGGTAGCGCGAGGAGCCGAAGCGCAGGAGGAGCAGGGCGAAGGCCAGCAGCAGGGTGGATATGGCTATCCACAGCATGTCCATGTGATCGACGCCGTGCTTGCCCGCCTCGCCGATGAGCAGGCGGGTGAGCGCGGTTATGGCGACGTAGACAAGGAAGCGCACCGGCATGCGGCTGGTGCGGAAATAGATGCCCACCATGGCCCCTATCTCCAGGTAGATGAAGAGCAGCAGCAGGTCTTCCACCGAGGCGTGGGACTTGGTGAAGATGAGCAGGAACTCGTGCGTTGCCGCCCACACGGTGGCGGCGCCTATGGCGAACAGGGCGGCGTAGTGGAACATGTCCACCAGCAGGTTGCCGAGCGGGTCGATGATGCGCGATATGCCGCGGTCAACGCGACGGAAGAAGACATGCGGCGCGGAGGCCTTTTCGCGCCGGGGGGCGCGCTGGCGCGTCTTTTCCTGCGGATTGTCCGGCTGCTTGCTGGGCGGCATGGCTTTCCCCGTCATTTTCCGGCGCAAGGCTATCACAAAACTTCTTGACTTGCACAGGCAGGGAGCTTAATTCACTCCTCGTTCGCGGCGCAAGCGCGCGGCGGCAAGCAAGCGGGTGTAGCTCAGTTGGTTAGAGCGCTGGCCTGTCACGCCAGAGGCCGCGGGTTCGAGTCCCGTCACTCGCGCCATTATTACCGGCCTTTTCCTTCATCACCGAGACGGATTTGCACGGCCCCATGGGGCCGTTTTTCCATTATGGCACGCAGTTTGCCTCCCCCTTCTTTCACCGGTTGCATTTCGCATGGCCTGTTTCATTGCGAAACGGGCAGGAAGGGGAGTAGCGAAAATGAAGAGAATGACGGGATGGAAAAAAAGACTAGCAAAACTGTTCTCACCAGATGAGGGGAGCATCGCCCTGACCATGGCGCTGTTCCCGCCGGCGTTCTTCGCCATGGTGGGAGGTGTATTCGATTATGCGCAGTATCTGAACGCCAGGGCGCGGCTGCAGGCCGCCGCGGACGCCGCGGTGCTGGCCATGAGGCCGGCGTGCAGCGCCGATGACTATGCCGGCGAGGACGAGCTGGAACACGAGTTCATGCGCTTCTTCAACGCCAATATCGGCGGCGGCAGCGCCAGGATCACCATCGAGGACTACGAGATCTACCCGCGCGGGGGCAAGAACTACATCGTGGCCGTCATCAAGGCGAAGACGGATACCTCTTTCCTGCGCCTGTTCGGCGTCATGTCGCTGAAGATGGAGGTGGAGAGCGGAGCGGGCTGCAACGGCGACGGCCCCGGCAGCGACAAGCTGGAGGTGGTGCTGTCGATGGATACCTCGCTGTCCATGCGTGACGGCGGCAAGCTCGACATGGTGAAGAGGCAGGCCGCCTTCTTCCTCGACGAGTTGCGCCGCCAGCGCAAGGGGAGCGTCAAGGTCGCCCTTCTGCCCTTCAGCCAGTATGTGACGGTGGGCATGGAATACCGCGACGCCTGGTGGATAAACGTGCCCCAGGATCAGCACAACCTGTGCGCCACCGGCGGCGATTCCTGCCCCGACGCGGCGCGCTACAAGCACCTCGTGTGGCGCGGCAAGGTGGGGCTGCGCGATGACAGGTATGTGTCCTATGACAACAACTACCGGGATCATCCGGTGCCGGGAATCATGAATGTCGTCTATGACCGCGACCCGGGCTTCAGCGCGCAGGGGCGGCGCCAGTTCATGCTCAACAACTGCGTGCCCACGAAGCTGTTGCCGCTGACCGACCTGGCCACCGGCGGGACGGAGCTGGTGAACAGGCTGGAGGAGCTGCGGGCCTGCGGCAGGGACGGCATGGAGCTGGGGCTTCACTGGAGCTACCGCCTGCTGAGCTTCATGAAGCCCTTCGAGGGCGAGAGTGACAGGCTCGGCAAGGGCAAGCGGGTGCGCAAGGTGGTCATCATGGTCACCGACGGCTATGTCTCCACCGACAGCCACGACCGCCCGACGGCCATCGAGAACATCTGCAAGAAGATCAAGGCGCCCTACGATCCGCGCCATGGCAGCAACGTGGGCATCAAGGACATCATCACCATCGTGCTGCCCGGTGCGGGCGAGGCGCAGCGCCGGCAGATGGAGAAATGCGCCAATCTCGGCTTCTACGAGGTCAACAACAGCGACGAACTGCGCGGCGCTTTCGACGATATCGCCTGGCGGCTGGGCACGCTGCCGCCGCGCGACAGCAAGACCTACCTGAGCCACTGACGAACCCGCCCTCAAGGGCGTGACAAGGGCATGGAAAGGGAGCCTCCCGATGCGGGGGCTCCCTTTCTCGCGCGCCCGTGGGGCATGGGGCGAAAAGACCCTTCGGCATGCACGATTGCATCTTGTGGTCGGGGCTGCCTTGGGCTATTCCCATTGAAGCATACTTGCGGCGCGGGCGATGGCGTCCGGGGGGATGTCATTGGCCATGTTCGGGAGGGGAGCATGAACGAATTGTTGGTGCAGTATCTGCCGGTGGCCATGTTCATCGCCATTGCCGCGGTGATCGGGCTGGCGCTGCTGGTTTCGGCCATGGTGCTGGCGGTGCGGCGGCCCGACGCGGAGAAGAATTCCGCCTATGAATGCGGCTTCGACCCCTTCGACGATTCGCGCATGCGGTTCGATATCCGCTTCTACCTGGTTTCGATCCTGTTCATCATCTTCGACCTCGAGGTGGCCTTTCTGTTTCCGTGGGCCATCACGCTCAGGGAGAACGGCCTGTTCGGCTTCTGGTCGATGATGGTGTTTCTCGGCGTGCTGACCATAGGCTTCATCTACGAGTGGCGGAAAGGAGCGCTGGAATGGGATTGAGCGACCCGCGCAGGCCTCTCATCATCACCCCGGCGGAGGCCGCGGCGCAAGCGCCGGTTTCGGCGGCCCATCACGAGTCGATGGCCGGAATCAACGACGTGCTGGCCGACAAGGGCTTCATCACCACCACGGTCGATGACGTGATCAACTGGGCGCGCACCGGCTCGCTGATGTGGATGACCTTCGGGCTGGCCTGTTGCGCGGTGGAGATGATGCAGGCCTCCATGCCGCGCTATGACGTGGAGCGCTTCGGGTTCGCGCCGCGCGCCTCGCCGCGCCAGTCGGACGTGATAATCGTCGCCGGCACCCTGACCAACAAGATGGCCCCGGCCATCCGCAAGGTCTATGACCAGATGCCGGAGCCGCGCTGGGTGATCTCCATGGGCAGTTGCGCCAATGGCGGCGGCTATTACCATTATTCCTATTCGGTGGTGCGCGGTTGCGACCGGGTGCTGCCGGTGGATGTCTACGTGCCCGGCTGCCCGCCGACGGCGGAGGCGCTGGTCTATGGCATCTTGCTGTTGCAGCGCAAGATCCGGCGCACCGGGACGATAGAGCGGTGAGGCGGCGTCATGGCTGAGGAAAAGACGGAAAACAGCGCCGGGCCGGAAGAAGCCGGGGAAAAGACCGCCGACGAGGTGGCGCTGGCCAACCTGGCGGAGCACATTGCCGCCGGGCTGGAGGGCAAGGCAAGCGATGTGCGGGTGGTGCTGGGCCAGATCCAGATGGTGGCCGGGCCCGGCGACATAATCGACGTGCTGCGCTTTTTGCGCGACGATCCGGGGTGCCGGTTTCTTTCCTTCACCGACCTGTGCGGGGTCGATTACCCGCAGCGCGAGAAGCGCTTCGAGGTGGTCTATCACCTGCTGTCGCCCTACGTGAACGCGCGGGCGCGGATCAAGGTGCCGGTGGGCGAGGGGGAATCGGTGCCCTCGTGCATCGGGCTGTTCCCCGGCGCGGAGTGGTTCGAGCGCGAGGCCTGGGACATGTATGGCATATTCTTCGCCGGCCATCCCGACCTGCGGCGGCTGCTCACCGATTACGGCTTTCAGGGCCACCCCCTGCGCAAGGACTTCCCGGTCACCGGGTTCGTCGAGGTGCGCTACGACGAGGATCTGAAGAAGGTCGTCTACGAGCCGGTGGAGCTGCAACAGGCATGGCGCGAGTTCGACACGCTCTCCCCGTGGAAGGGCGAGCCGCCGGTGTTGCCCGGTGACGAGAAGGCGGAGAACGGCAATGGCTGAAACCAGCGTCGAGGTGCGGAATTTCACCCTCAACCTGGGCCCGCAACACCCGGCGGCGCACGGCGTGCTGCGGCTGGTGCTGGAGCTGGACGGCGAGATAGTCGAGCGCGCCGACCCGCACGTGGGGCTGCTGCACCGGGGCACCGAGAAGCTCATCGAGACGAAGGCCTGGCACCAGGCGGTGCCCTACATGGACAGGCTCGACTACGTGGCGCCGATGAACCAGGAGCATGCCTTCGTGCTGGCGGCGGAGAAGCTGCTGGGGCTGGAGGTTCCCTACCGGGCGCAGCTCATCCGGGTGCTGTATTCGGAGATCGGGCGGCTGCTCAACCACCTGCTGAATGTCACCACCCAGGCCATGGACGTGGGCGCGCTGACCCCGCCGCTGTGGGGCTTCGAGGAGCGCGAGAAGCTGATGATCTTCTACGAGCGGGCCTGCGGGGCGCGCATGCACGCGGCCTATTTCCGCATCGGCGGCGTGCACCAGGACCTGCCGCCGGAGCTGATCGACGACATCGGCGAGTTCTGCGAGACGCACCCGAAGGTGCTGGCCGACATCGAGGGGCTGCTCACCGACAACCGCATCTTCAAGCAGCGCAACGTGGGCATTGCCGAGTTCACCACCGAGGAGGCGCTGGTGCGCGGCTTCTCCGGCGTCATGCTGCGCTCCACCGGGGCGGCGTGGGACCTGCGGCGGGCCCAGCCCTACGAGTGTTACGACGAGCTGGATTTCAAGGTGCCGGTGGGCAAGAACGGCGACAACTATGACCGTTACGTGCTGCGCATGGAGGAGATGTACCAGTCGGTGGAGATCATGAAGCAGTGCGTCAACCTGCTCAATTCGCAGCGCGGCAGGGGGCCGGTGATCACCGGCAACCGGCGGGTGGCGCCGCCGCGGCGGGCGGAGATGAAGACCTCCATGGAGGCGCTGATCTCGCACTTCAAGCTGGTCAGCGAGGGGGTCAGGGTGCCCGAGGGCGAGGTTTACGCGGCGGTGGAGGCGCCCAAGGGCGAGTTCGGCGTCTATATCGTCTCCGACGGCTCCAACCGCCCATACCGGTGCAAGATCAGGGCCCCCGGATACGCGCATCTGGCGGCCTTCGAGTTTCTCACCAAGGGGCACATGCTGGCCGACGTGCCGTCCGTGATCGGTTCAATCGATATCGTGTTCGGGGAGATCGACCGATGAGTTTCCGCAGGCTTCATCCCGAACAGCCCGAATCCTTCGAGTTCACGCCGGAGAACCTGGCCTGGGCGAAGGAGCGCATCGCCATGTATCCGAAGGGGCGGGAGGCTTCCGCCGTCATCCCGCTGCTGTGGCGGGCGCAGGAGCAGGAAGGGTGGACGACGGAGCCGATGATCCGCTACGTGGCCGGGATGCTGGGCATGCAGCCGGTGCGGGTGCTGGAGATCGCCACCTTCTACACCATGTTCCAGTTGTCGCCGGTGGGGGGCAAGGCGCACATACAGGTGTGCGGCACCACGCCGTGCCAGTTGCGCGGGGCGGAAGAGCTTATCAAGGTGTGCAAGCGCAAGATCGCAAGCAAGGCCCATGAGCTTTCCGGCGATGGCGATTTCTCGTGGGAAGAGGTGGAGTGCCTCGGGGCCTGCGCCAACGCGCCGATGATCCAGATAGGCGAGAAGGTCTATGAGGACCTGACGGCGGAGCGGCTGGAGGAGATCATCGACGAGATAGCCGCCGGAAGGGAGCCGCGTGAGGGGCCGCAGAATGGCCGCAAGTCGTCGGAGCCGCTGGGCGGGGCGACGACGCTGAGCGATGAATCGCTCTACGAGAGGGGCTCCGATGCCGAGAAGCTGATCGCCGCCGCCATGAAGAAGGGCAAGGGGGCGAGAAAGGCCGCGGCAGGCAAGGCCGCGGCGGGGAAAGCGGCCACTGGAAAAGCGGCGGCGGGGAAGGCTGCTGACGAAAAGCCGGTGAGCGGCAAGGCGGCGGCCAAGAAGAAGCCCGCGACCAGGAAAGCGGCGGCCGGCAAGGGCAGGAGCGCCGCTGCCGGCGGGGGCGAGGGCCAGGCGCTGATGGCGGTCACGCCGGGCGCCGGCGAGGTGGAGGCGGCGCGGGCGAAAAAGCCGCTCCTGCACAAGAGCGCGCCGAAAAGGACCGACGACCTGAAGATGATCGCCGGGATAGGCCCCAAGCTGGAAAAGCTGCTCAACGAGATGGGGGTATATACCTTCCGCCAGATCGCCGGCTGGGGGGCGGCGGAGATAAAATGGGTGGACGAGCGCCTCAAGTTCAAGGGCCGCATAGTGCGCGACGACTGGGTGGCGCAGGCCGACGCGCTGGCCAGCGGCGGGCGCGATGAATACGTCAAACGCTTTGGCAAGGAGCCGCGCTGAC
>CAZXTT010000030.1:0-20876 GCA_964643775.1 uncultured Rhizobiaceae bacterium
GAGCGTGACTTCCTGCACCTGGGTCAACGCCTGGAACAGCGCGATGGCGATGCCTATCGCCATGGCGGACAGAACGGCCGGGCCGGCGGCGGTCAGCACGACCCACACGGCGGCCCGAACCAGATCTAGGGCGTCGGCCTGGTTCATTGTTCCGAAACCGTTACTCCCGGGCCCATTACAAGGGTGGCCCCGTTGTCCAGAACCAGCGTCACGCCATTGCCGAACACCTTGTAGCCCGTGACCTTGCCGCTGATGTCGCCATCAGGAGAAGTAACGGTGCGCCCCACCAGGGTGCCGGCATGGGACATGGAAACGGCAACCAGCACCTCGTCGAGCTTGTTGTTGGTCTTGGTGTTCTGCTCCACGTTGGCATAGGAGGCCAGCTGCGCCATGTATTCCGTGCTGTCCATGGGCTTGGTGGGATCCTGATTCTCCAACTGAGCCACGAGCAACTGCAGAAAGGCGTTGGAATCCAGCCCTTCAAGGGCCGAGCTTTCATTGCTTTTGGCCGTAGCGGCAGAAACCCCGGTCACCGATCCTATCGCATCCACGCTCATCCTGATGCTCCTTCAATGAATTTGCGCTATATGGCTTTTCTTACCTGACGTTCATCGCCGCCGCTTCCTCCGCTTCCGGCCTCCTCGGCCTCGTATAGCTGGCGGATCTGTTTCAGCGCCTCGAAGTTGCGCCCCATGTTGACCAGCGCCCGCACGTTGGAGAGCGCATTGGCCACCTGGGTGCCTTCATGGAGCGGCAGAAGCTCCAGGTAGAGGCGATAGAACTCCTGGCGGGCGGAGAACCCGCTGGAGGGTTCGATGAGGATCTTCTGAACGGTGAAATACAGACGCCGCAGGGGCGTGGTGGCGTCCTTCTCCTGCATCACGTGATTTTCCAGCAGGAACACCACGTTGTTGAGGAACTCCAGGGTCGTCTTGCGGTCAACCCGGATCACCGCCCCGTTGACGTAGACCCTTTCTCCGGCGCGCAGGGATATGCGTATGGTTCCGCTCATTTCAGCCCGTCCCTGATCAGCCCCATGATATCGATGAGGTCGGCAAAGGATTTTTTCTCGCCTTGCTCGATGCGCTCCAGCTCCCTGAGCACCCATATGCCGATGGAGATCAGATTGGCCTTCAGCTGATCCGGCAGGCCGTTCTCCGGGGAGCTCAGGTCATCCAGGAAATACAGCCACAGGCGATGAACGAAATGGCGGGCCTTCACCGCCTCCACCGAGTCCATTCCCTGCTCTTCTCCCTCGCGCATCATGGCGATGGCGTGATCTATCGCCATGGCCTCGTTGGCGCGTTCCGCGGTGAAATCATCACCGGCGATTTCCTGATATGCCTTCTGATACATTCCGCTCATCCCGTTATCATTTTTCGCATCGCGCCGGCGCGTTTACAGGAAGCTCAGCAGGGTCAGTTTCTGAAGCCGCCCGGTAAGCGAGTAGGAGGTTTCCAGTTGCAGTGAAAGATCGTTGACCCGCACCGCCACTTCGTGAAGATCCACCTGCTCCATGCCAGCAATCTCCTTGTCGACCATCTTCCCTTGCAGCTCCAGGCGCTCCTGCACGCGGCTTATGCGCTCCTCCCGGAAGCCTATGTCGCCACGCATGCGGTCGATTCCGGCGATGCCGTCACCAACGGCGGACATCGCCCGCTCCACCACCTCGTCGCGGGCCGCGGCATTGAGCTCTGCGATGCCCAGCCCCGCTATCATCACGTATGCCATCTCAAGCTTGCGTATTGCTGGATTGTTGGCGCTGTCGGTGGCGGCCACCACGTCATTCAGCGAAACCAGCGCCATGAGACTGTCATCGGTGGCGTTGGACCACAGGCTCTCCCACTGGGGAGACTCGAAAAGAGCCGCCAGGTCGTTGTCCAGAAAATCGGCCATGTCGGCCGCCGTGATGGACGCCGTGGCGGCATCCGATGGCGGCACGCCAAAACGGGCGGTGAAGGCATTTTCAACCGCCATGCGGGCGTCCGACGGAGGAGAGGAAAAATATTCGGTCAGCGGTTTCTCGGCGATATTCTTGCCGCCAAACACGTAAGACCCCTGGGAAGCGGCATTTATCGCCGAAGTGAATTCCCCCAGCAGCATGCGGGCATGGGAGGCCACCTGTTCGGGCGGCACCTGCCCCGATTTCAGTGGCATGAGGCTTTCCAGGAAGGATTGCGCGCCCTCCGCCGCCATATCCAGTGACAATTGGATTGTCTGCAACCGCCCGGCGCTTATCGAGGCATCCGTTTTCAGGCCTTCGAGCAGGGCGCTTTGCGAACGGGCGGATACCAATACGCCGGAACGGCCGCCCAGCTCCAGGCCCATATCCGCATGGCGCCCGGACGCCAGTTCCAGGTTGGCCTTTTCCAGTTCCTTGCGCACCCGCAAGGTGGAGGCCGGGGTGGAAAAGCGTGTGACTATGTCCGGGACCAATGATGATTTCATCTCATCACCTCATTGCGTTCATGAGCTCGCCGAGCATGTTGTCCACCGTGGTCAGCAGGCGCGCCGTGGCCTGGTAGGAACGCTCAAGGCGCATCATCATCTCCAGCTCGCTGTCGAGATCCACGCCCGTGGCCCTGGAAAGCGCGTCGGATGCCCTGGTCAGCAATGCGGAGCTGTAATCACTGTCGCGCGCCGCCGCGGCCCTGCGGTGTTCCAGCCACGAAGTGGACAGGGAGGCGAAATCCTTGATGGAATTGGCATTGGGCAAGCCGGCGGAAGGATCGAAGGCCAATGGGGCGTCCATGTTGGAATTAAGCTCCAGCAGGCGCGCGGTGTAACCGGACACGCCGCTGGCGTTGTAGACATAGGCCGCCCCGCCCATGCCGCCGTCGCGCAGCAGGAGCGGGTTGCCGCCCGAGGTGGCGTCCGCGGCGGGGTTGACGCGGATTTCCCTGGCCAGGCCGGGCACATGAACGCCCGGGGCGGGCATGGCAGGCGCTCCCGACCATGTGAAGAGGCCCGGCACATCCGGCCCACCGCCACCGCTCTGATCGCTTTCCGAGAAACTCTCGATCAGCCCGCGGGCCATTTCGTCCAGCTGTATCTCCCAGCCCGCGGCAACATCATCGCGCAGCTCCATGAGGCCGCTGATGCGGCCGGATGAAAGACGCATGACCGCGCCTTCCCCGGTCACCGGGACGCTGTCGATATACAGACGCCCTCCCGGGGCGCCCGGCGTCAGGGTGGGCTGTGGCTCGAAGCGCACCTCGCGCGCGCCGCGTTCATAGAGCACGGCGCCGCCGGTGGTGTATATCGCCAGGCCACCGTCGTCCTGGCGCACCGTGCGGATATCCAGCTCTTCCGCCAGCTCTGTCAGGATGCGGTCGCGGGAGTCCTCGTTGTGAACGCGCTCCGCGTCACTCAGCCGGCCCGTGGCAATCGCCGAATTGACCTCGTGAAATTCCCGCAACAGATCATTGATGCGATTGACGGAGCGGGAGATCTCCTCGTCCACGCCACGGCGCAGTTCCGCCACCGTTTCGGCGCCACGGCTGAGGCCTTCGGCCAGGTCGCGGGCGGACTCCACCGCCCGGGAGGCAGCGGAAGGGCTGTCGGGCATGGCGGTGAAGGCCTGCAAATCGGCCTGCAGGCGGGCCATCATGGCGGAAGGGGATACATCGCTGTCCATGCCGCCATAGATTAGCTCCAGCTTGTCCAGCCCATCCTGCAGCGCCGTGTTGGCGGAATGCACGGAGGTGTATTCGAGCATCTGCTCCAGGACGTTGCGATCCTGGGCGCGGTTTATGGAGAGACGGAGAATGCCGTGGCGCGCGGAGACGTTTTCGGCGATGCGCCGCGAATAGTCCGGATTGTCGGAATTGGAGATGTTCTCGGAAACCACCTGCGTGCGGCCGGAAATCGCCGCCAGGGAACTGCGTGCCGAATTCAGAACTGCGCCGAGAGACATCCCTTATTTTCCCATCTTGCTCAGGACAGCCGGTTGCCGTCAGCGTTTCAGGTTGACGGCCACATCCATCAATTCAGCGCCTGTCATGAAAGTCTTGGAATTGGCCGTGTAGCCACGCTGCGCCTCGATCATGGAAGTCAGCTCCGAGGCCAGGTCCACGGTGGACTGTTCCTTGGCGCCGGATATTATCGAACCAAAACCATCGGAAGTGGCGAAGCCCACCAGGATGTCACCGGAAGTGTCGGTGGGAGTGAATACATCCCCCGGGAGCAGCTTCAGATTGTCCGGGCTGCGCACCGTGGCCAGCGGAATCTGGTAGGTGGATCTTTTCTCGCCGTTGGGGAAGGTGCCATACATGACGCCGTCTTCCCCGATCTTGAACAACTCGTAGCCGGTGGCGGCATTGCCGTTGATATTGACCGCCAGGATATTGAAATCGGCGGCATACTGGGTGGAGCCGGTGATATCCATGGTCAGGGTCTCACCTCCCGGCACGGCGAACGACAGGCTGGTCGGCGAGGCGGCATCAAGCTGGCCATTGGATGGGTCGAAGGTGATGGTTTCGGTTGCCAGGGGGCCGGAGGAATAGGGGAAGGGGCCGCCGGCCGCCGCTTCGGCCTGGTCGAATACCGCCACCTCCCAGGTGTTGTCCGCGGTCTTTGAATAATAGACGTCCACCAGAACCTCTCCACCCAGGTTATCGTAGGCCACCAGTGAAGTCTTGAAGGTATAGGTGGAGGTGGCGGAATTGGCGGAAGGGAGGTCGGCCGCCGGCACCACGTCGGCGTTGGCGTCCAGGTTGAATTTCATTTCGCCGATGGTGGAAGGAGCCGCCTCGAGCGCCATGTTGGACTGCTGCACGCGCGCCAGCCCCGCGAAGCCATTGGCGGTTGGAGCAGGGGTGGTGCCGTCGGTGACGTCAAATCCGAGAAGGTAATACCCCGCCGAGTTGACGAGATAGCCGTCCTTGTCCGGCACGAAGGCGCCGGCCCTGGTCAGGAAGCGGGATCCGGAAGCATCCTCGACGATGAAGAAACCATTGCCGGCGATGGCGAGGTCGGTGATGGAAGTGGTGTTGAGCAGGGTTCCCTGCTCGGACACATGCCTGCGGACGGTCGTGGTCACGCCACCGGAAACATACTTTCCCGTAAGGTGCTGAGGGATCATGGAGGAGAACTCTGTCTCCGCCCGCTTGTAGCCAACGGTATCGGAGTTTGCGATGTTGTCCGCCACGGTGGAGAGTTTATTGCCCTGCGCAAGCATTCCAGAAATACCGGTGCGCATTATGTTTCCGATAGACATTGCTCATGTTCCTCGCAAGCTTCTCCATGGTTGCATGTATTTTTCCCCATCATCCTTGCGCCGGGCTTGTGCCTTGCAAAAAGCCGCCCGCGTGAATGACGCGGACGGCTCGTGATCCAACCGCCGGCAGAGGAGATAAAGCGGACTGCGCAATACGACAGGAAAGAAGCCTTTCAGGCGGCCGGATCAGGCAGGCAGATCAGGCCGTTTGCAGCATGGGCTCACGGGAAGCATCCGGAAGCGACCTTTTTCCGCGCGCTTGCCTGCGGGGCTGGCTGTGCAGGCAATATCCGAGGTAGCGCTTGGAATCTATCGGGTCATAGCCCAGCCGGTTGCGCAGCTTCTTGCGCAGCTTGGATATGTGGCTCTCGATCACCGCCTCTTCCACATTGTCCTCGAAGATGCCGTATACGTAATCGAACAGTTGGCGCTTGGTCACCCTCCGGTCGTGGTGGGTGACCAGGTAGTGAAGGATGCGGTATTCGCGGCGGGGGAGCTGCATGGGCTCGCCACCCACCAGCGGCGTGCGGCCATCGGGAAAAACCTTGATGTCACTGGCCACCATGGCGCCGTCATCGGCGCGCATGCGGCTCATGATCGCATTCACCCGGGCCATGATTTCACGCACGTGAACCGGCTTGCGCACCACGTCGTCCACGCCCACGGAAAACAGCTCCAGCACTTCGTTGAGCGAATTCATGTCGCTCAACGCGATGATCGGGGTCTGGATGCGGCGGCGCACTACGGATGCCAGGTCTCCGCATTCCGGGCCGCCCCCCAGCAGCACCGCCTCGATGGCCGCAAGCTCACTCTCGGGAGTGGCTTCCAGCCAGTTACGGAATTCCTCGGGATGGAAACCGACAGAAGCGACCCCCTCGCGGCCAAAGCCCCTGCCATACCCCTTGAGGACGAGCTCGCGCTCGTCGACTATTACTATCATTGCCTCTCTCCCAATTCGTTAACCATTTGGCAATCGAATCAGTGAGATTGTCTCCCATCCAAACAAATCTGTGCACTTGCAGGTTCAATCCATTGACCAACTTGATGTTGGCAGGTATATTTTGCGTCATACTGATTCGCGGCATTTCAATAAACCATGAAAATCTCTCGGGAAGGAGGTTGAATCGCCTTCCTGCAAGAGAGTTTTCCCAAATAAATCACATACTTACTTCTTGCAAAAGGCTCTGGCCCGCGGCGTCCAGCGGCCAAAGCCACTGGCGACCAGATTGCGGATGACTATGCAGACATAACGTTTCTGGGCGGCATCGTTATTGGGCCCCGCATGATAGCGGGCAGCGGCCATGGTCCAGCTTCCTTCCCTCTGTCTCAGGCGCTTCAGGAAGCTGGCCGCGTAATCCACGTTGCGCGCCGGATCCAGCATGTCCCAGGGTGAACGGAAATTCCGGCCGTGATAATGGTGATTGATCTGCATGCATCCCAGGTCGATCAGGGTCTTCCCCTTGGCGCGCGCCTTGCGGAAGGTTTCCAGAGCCGCCTTTCTGGAGGGGGCGAACACGGTGCGTCCGTGTATGTTGAGAGCCCATGGATGCAGCGACTTGCGGCGCCCCGTCTCGGTCAGCCCTATGGCGTAGAGGAAGCCCAGCGGAACACCATGACGCCTGGCGGCAAGCGCCATCTTGCTCTCGCAAATGCCGGGCTTGCCGTGGGGCCTGGCCTTGGCTTCACAGATAGAGCAGCCCCCCGTTACGAGCAGAACGGTGAATATCATCCGGATCAGCCGCCCTTTCATGGCCTGCCCTCCTTCTATCCCCGGCTTGCGCTCCCCCATGTTCCGGCTGTCCGCCATGATTGCCACCCGAAGCGCCCTCCCTGGCATGACCGGAGGGGAGCTGCCTGTTGTCCGGCTGGGACGGGCCGGGCATTTGCTGATGGAAGCGTTCGGCGACCTGGTTTTGCGCCTCACTGACGACATGCACCGTCACCTGGGCGCCTGCATGCTCCCGGGTTCTTATGCGCCGCACCAGATGATCGAGGCCGCGCTTCATTTCCTCGGCCAGCCGCCCGTCCGGAACGCTGATGGTGATTTCCATTTTGCCGTTGTCTATCGCAAGACGGGCCGTCACGGTGCCGAGAGAGGCCGGATGAAGCTGGATCTCCAGGTTGCGGACGACTTTCGGGGCGGCCGCGCCCTTGCCCAGGGCGGCGGCGAGCGAACCCGGCATCATGTTTTCCTCGACAGCCTGAAGCACTTGCGCCGCCGCGCCGCTCCACGTGCCGTCACGGCCGTTCATCTGCGCCATGCCGG
The DNA here is from genome assembly GCA_964643775.1 of uncultured Rhizobiaceae bacterium. Classification (GTDB taxonomy): domain Bacteria; phylum Pseudomonadota; class Alphaproteobacteria; order Rhizobiales; family Aestuariivirgaceae; genus Thermopetrobacter. The sequence continues at coordinate 7,485 of CAZXTT010000030.1, forward strand.
CGGGCTCCATGTAGCGGGTGGTGGAGAGGGAAACCACCTTGAACGGCATGCGCTCCTCAACGGGGGCGGCTTCGGCCCGCACATCCCGCGCCTGGCGCAAACGCTCCACCACTGGTGAGCCGCCGTTCCCGCCTCCGCCAGTCAGCTTGCCGGAAAGAGCATCGCCCGGCACTTTTACTTCCGTGTCAGATTTGCCGGCCCCGGCCATGGCGGCAGGAGCATCGCCGCCGGGAGGAGACGCCTCCATTGCCCTGGCCACCATGCCGCTTCCCCTTGCCCTGCCCTTGGCCTGCGGCGCGATGACAGGCATTGCCTGCCGCCGGTGCGCAGGCGGGACGAGCCGCGCATCAACGGCCTCTCCCAATTGTTCAGGGTGTTGCGGCAGGGGTTCGGGAAGCTTTCCGCCATCGCGCCCTTGGCCCCTGCCCGCGGATGCTTTGCCCGCGGAGCGCTTTGCTGTTCCGGATACCCGCGGGGGAGGCTCCTCCCCGGCCGATGCTCCCAGCATTTCCGCCTGCTTCCGGGTTCCGGATACGTGCAAGGAGGGCTCTTCCCCGTCCGATGCTCTTGGCATTCCCGCCTGCTGCTGGCTTCCGGATACCTGCAAGGGGGGGGCTTCCCCGGCGATAACCATCGCGCCGGGCGCGGCCATTTCTTCGCCCGGCAGCGTGGCTCTGGCATCTTCTACGGTGGCATCCTTGCCCCCCGCCATCACCTGGGGTTCCTCTTCAGGATGCGATTGTTCCAGGAGAACCTGCTCGAAACCGGTTTCCTGCTCCTTGCTATCGCGGTTGGCGGATTTTTTCGCGGCATCCCTGGTCATGGAAGGGCCAACGTCGGCCACGAGCATGGTGGACATTGCCGTCATTGCGTGCCTTCCTCCACAAACTTGTCGATACCTGCGATCAAGGCCTGAGCCCTGACCAGCACGGGCAAATTATCGCTTTCCTGGCTTGCCTCTGCCTTGCCTCGCGGCAAGTTGGCGGGGGAGGGTTCCGCCAGTATGGCCTGCCCAATGCCAATGGCCGCGAGGCGCAGCTCACGGTCACGCCTGTCCAGCAGTTCGGGAGATATGCCTTTCAGCATCTCGAGCGCGGCTTCCGGGTCGTCGACCACCTCTCCCGCCGCGATCCATGTCTTGACCCGGGCCACGAAACGCGAGGCATCGGGATAGACATTCAGCGCCTTGCGGCCCGCGAAGACCGCCAGCTTGCTCTTTCCTTCCACGATCGCGGCCCGTGACACGGCCGCATGGAGCAGGGCCTGCTGGCGTTTGGACAACATGGAGACAAGCGGCTCCATGCGCTCCACCAGAAATGGCCGGCGGCCATAATCCAGGCGCACCAGAAGCCAGGAAAAACGGCGCAGGAAGTCCGAGGCATACCAGGAATCCCGGAATCTCCTGATGTAGGCGGAGGCGAGCCTCATGAAGGCTTTCTCATCGCCCTCCCCCCCGGCCAGGAACAGCGCCCTCCTGAGGGCCACCTCTTCCATCAGGGTGCCGGGCTTCATCAGCCTGACGCGGGCCAGCAGATGCAATGCCTCGCGTTGCTGCGTGGCGGCGCGCAGGGAGGCTTTCACCAGGGCGAGCTGCGCCCGCGCGGCGGTGGACATGCCCTTTTCATCCACTTTCCGCAGGAACTTCCAGGCCTTGCCGTTATGCCCCCTGACGAAGGCAACCGCCCCCTGAAGCGCCCCCTCGGGAAGCGCGACCTCCACCTTGCGTTTCAGCAATCCCGTGGCGGCGGCCGGATCGCCCCCGCTCAGCAGGTAAATGAAAAGCGCCTCGGCATTGAGCCGTTTCTTCCAGGTTTCGTCGGGCAGAGCGGCAAATTCCCTGCCCAGGTAGGCGATCAGCCGCACATGCGCCCGGTAGGCCTTGCGGTCGCCATGGGCGATCCTGTCCTGAAATGCCTGGAAGACCTTGATGTATTGCCATGGTTCCGAAGCCCGGGCCGGACCGGATGCAATGACCGGAAACGCCGCCGCCATGACAAGCAGCAAAAACACCATCCGCCGCATGTCTATTTCTCCACGAGCAAAATCTCGATGCGCCTGTTGCGGGCGGCAAACGGATCCTTGGGGGACGCCAGCCTGCGATCCGCGTATCCCTCCACCCGCGATATCCTGCCTTCCTGAATGCCGCCGCGGAGCAGCATGTAACGCGCCGAATGAGCCCGCGCGGTGGACAGCCTCCAATTGTCGTATACATCGTTGCGGAAGGGGCGGCCGTCAGTATGGCCGCGCACCACTATGCGCCCCGGCTTGTCGCGGAGAATGCGGGCGATTTTTTCCATGAACTTCACCGTCTCGCGGCGCGGCTTTGCCGAACCGATTTCGAACATGCCGAACCCGGCCTTGTCGGTCAGCGAGATGAGGATACCCTCGGGCGTGCGCTTAACGCTCACGTTGGGCATGTGAGCGGCATTTCCGCCCGACAGCTCCTTGCGCAGGGCTTCCTTGATCTCCCGATAGACTTCCTCGGCCTTCTGTTTCCTGTCCTTGCTTGCGCTTTTTGCGAGGCCGGGCTGCCTGTCCCTGGTCTTGCCATGCCCGGCGAGACGGTCGTCGCGGGGGGGTGTCTTTTCTTTCACCTGTTGCCGGTTTTTGGCCATGCGCCTGCTTTTTTGGGCCTTATTCACATCCGGAACCGGCTGTTGGCGTTTCTTGTCCCTGTTCCTGCCTCCGGCGCGTTCGGATGCGAGATCGGGGCCGCCCTCGCTTGGATTGTTCACCTGGTCGTCAGGGAGAACCTTTTCCAGGCTGTCCCAGCTGCGGGGAGAAAAGGGATCGCGGAACTGCTCCCCGCCTTCCGCGCCCAGCAGATCCGGCCTGCGCTGTGGCTGCGCCGACCCTTTCAGCAGGTCGGGCGCGCCACCGGCAATCTTGTCGAGAGTCCGCAGAGGATCCCTGAACAGCTCGCTTTCCGGTATGTCACCACCACTGAAGTGGGTGGCCGGGCCCTTTTTGCGCTCCTGCCGCAGTTTCTTGTTGTCGTCGGCGTGCCCCTCCCCTTCGTCCGACCTGGCCAGGGCCTCGGACTTGAGTTCCTTGTTTTCAACGTCTCCGCTGGAGCTGTCCTTGTTATCCTTGAGGCCGCGCGGATTGGTGGTCGTGTCGACCAGTTTCACCGGATTGAAATAACTGGCCACCTGGGAGCGCGTCTCCTCGTTGGCGGCGTTGATCAGCCACATGACGAGGAAGAAGGCCATCATGGCGGTCATGAAGTCGGCGTAGGCCACCTTCCACACGCCGCCATGGTGACAATCATCACCATTGCCGCGCTTTCTGCGCACTATCACGATCTCGGCGGGCTTGTCGTTTTCCTGCTTGCTCATGCTGCTTCATCCGTTTGCCTGCGTGGAAAGACCGCCGCCGCCCATTCTTCCACCGCCGTTTCGATCACCGTGTTGTCAACGTGCATGACAAGCCGAACCGCCCCGTCCTCCGGTTCCAGTGACAGCGCGGCGGCGACCTCGCCGAGTTCCCCGGCGAGGGCGTCCAGCATCTCCCGCGGCCCGGAAACGCGCACCTTGAGACCTTCATCGAGCGCCAGCATGCGGTGCAATTCTTCCCGCAAGCGCCGCAGGGCCGCTTGCATGGCCGCATCCTTCAGGACCGGCGCCAGGATGTCCGCCAGTCTTACCCCCAGGACCCGCTCCAGATCCTCCAGCCCCGTGCGCAATCGTTCCGCCAGCATGCGGCCTGTTTCCTCCCGCCACTGGCGTTCGCGGGCGGCCAGCTCCCTGCCATGGCGCTCCTCGATTTTCTGCCGCTCTGCCGCGAAGGCGGCCTCGGCCTGCCGGCGCCCCTCATCGACGCCCTCCTCGAAAGCGCGCGACAAGCGGGCTGACAGCTCCTCTTCTTCCGTGGCGACTTCCCTTTGCGGCCCGGCTTCATCGGCTTGCGGCATTACCGCGGGTGACAAGTCCGCGAGAGGGCGGGAGGAACCCGCCCCGAACTCCGCCAGGGCAAAGGATGCGGGGATCACCTTCATGCCGCGCTCTCCTCACGCAGCCATTCGCGGATAACGGCGGCAGCCTGTTTCTCGTCGTATTCGACCATCTGGCGCAGCCGCTTCAATGGCAACTGGGACCTGGAATCGACCAGATCCACTATCAGATTGTCATCATCCCCATGCTCTCCGGCGGCTTCCAGGTTTTCGGGCGCTCCTTCCCCATCCGTGGGCGCCCCGGCCTGGGCGACGGCCGTCCCCTCCGGTCCCTGCAACTGTGGGGCGGAAGGGGGTGGTTGCAATTGCCCATCGCCTTCGGCCAGCTTCTCCTCGGCCGCTTGTGGCGAGGCAGTCAGGGCGTTCACGGCGGGGCGCACGCCGAACCAGATAACGATCCCGGTAACGGCCAGCAGGGCAAGGGAGTTGATGGCCGCAGGCACCATCTTCATGGCGTATTCGGCAATGCCCGGGCCGGGCACCGGCTGCAGGGGGCTCTTGGATTGAATGAATTCGACGCTGGTTATCTTCAGTTGATCTCCGCGCGCGGAATTGATCCCCGCCGCGGTGCGGACCAGTCCGGCAATTTCGTCTTCCTGCTTTTTCAGCTCCTCGTCAGACAGCTTGCGCCCAAGCACCAGCTCCAGGCTCTTGCGGTTCACCACCACGGCGACGGAAAGGCGGGCTATGTCATAGCCATCGCTGATGGTATTGATCTTGCGGGAACTGATCTCGTAGTTGGTCAGGCGCTCCTTGCGTTCGCGGCTTTCCTTGTTCTTGCTGGCCGGCCCTGACGAGGTCTCGTTTTCGGGGATCTCCTGATCGACGGAAGTTGCCGCTGATTTGCTGGTATTGGTCGAGGAGGTTTTCTCCTTTATGTCACGGATCGAGCGTTCGACACGAGACGCGGGGTCATAGACCGTTTCGCTGACCTGCTTCTTGTCGGTGTTGAGGCGCGCCACCACCGAAACCTGGAAATTGCCCGCCCCCAGATAGGGCATCAGGGTGCTGCGCACATTGTCCTGTATGTGGCGCGAAACGGTCATCTCCAGATCCACCAGGCGGCGCGGAGCGGCGGACTTCCTGTCATCGCCGCTGGCCAGCAGGGTGCCGTCGGTGTTGAGAACGTTGACCCGGCCCACCGAAAGCCCGGGAACGGAGCCGGCAACCAGATAGCGGATGGAATCCGCGGAAGACGGCGAATAGGCGGAATCGGTGCGGATCAGAACAGAGGCGGAAGGTTGCCGGGAAGCGCGCCGGAAGCTGTTCTTCTTGGGCAGGACGATATGCACGCGCGCCGCCTTCACCCCGCTGATCGACTGAATGGTGCGCGCCAGCTCGCCCTCCAGGGCCCTGATGAGCGTCACCTCCTGCATGAAGGATGTCAGGCCCAGAGCTCCTATGTTGTCGAACAGCTCGTAACCGGCCCGCGCCGAACGTGGCAGCCCCTTTTCCGCCAGCAGCATGCGCGCCCGCGCCGCCTCTCCATATGCCACCTTGACGGTCTTTCCGTCCTCGCTGACATCATAGCGAATCCGCGCTTCTCCCAGAGCCGCCCCCATGGCGCTCACATCGCGCGGTGAAAGGCCGGTGTAGAGAACCTCGAAACTGGGCCGGGTGAGCATGTAGCCGGAAAAGGCCACGGCCACGATCATCAGCACCCCGGCCACGGCCAAAACGGCCAGCCGGCGATATCCGAGTTGCGCCAGATTCGCACCAAGACGGGAAAAATTCTCGCGCCAGTCCATTGATTGTCATGTCCCTGATTGGAAATACCGCCTTGGGGATCATCGGCAACCAATCTTGCGCGAGGATTGCGCTCTTTAAGAACAAAACAAGAACGAAAAAGGCCGCGACAAGAATGTCGCGGCAAGTTTACGGAGTAAAACCATGAAAGATGAAAGTGAGTAATGCCCCAGGAGCAAACCCGGCAAGGCGGCAGCCGTCCCCCAACGATGGAGACACGAAGAGATAGGATTACGGGGACGGCTGCCGTCCAGGCTCTTACCGGAAGAGCGACAGGATCGTCTGGCTGGAAGCGTTGGCGATGCTCAGGGCCTGGACGCCCAGCTGCTGCTGCGTCTGCAGGGCCTTCAGGCGCGTCGATTCGGCGTTCATGTCCGCGTCGACGAGCTGGCTGACGCCACGGTCGATGGCATCGATGAGGCTGGAGACGAAGTCGCTCTGCATCTCGATGCGCTTCTTGCCGGCGCCGAGGTCACTGGCCGCGGTGGTCATCGAGGAGATGGCCGAATCCACGGTGCCGATGATCTCCTCCAGGTCGGCCAGGTCATTGGCCGAATCGGTGAGGGCGGAGATATCCAGGGTGACGACGGAATAGGTAACGCCGCCGTTGGTGGTGGTGCTCTCCTTGTCCAGTATGCCGGTGGCAGTGGCGGAAGCATCGAAGAGCTTGATGTTGTCTATGTTTATGCTGATGGTGCCGATGGACACCCCGGTGCTGCTGCGCGTGAAGGAAGCAACGACCGACTTGGTTGAATTGTAGGAAGCCACCGAGGAATCGACATTCAGCCAGTTCTCGCCGGAGAACGAGGCGGACTGGGCGATGCTGGTGAGCTGGTTCTGCAGCTCGTCGATCTCGGACTGGATCTTGCCGCGGTCGACACCGGGCTCGCGGGCGGCGACCAGCTTGGTCTTGATCTCGGTCACCACGTCAATGGACTTCTCCAGAGCGGTGTAGGCGACATCCACGGTCGCCTTGCCCAGACCAAGAGCGTCCTTCACCGTGCTCAGCGCCTTGTTGTCGGAGCGCATGGTGGTGGCGATGGACCAGTAGGCGGCATTGTCCGTCGCGGTGGCGACGCGATAGCCGGTGGAAATGCGATTCTGGGTTTGCTCCAGTTCCTTGTTGGTCTGGGTGAGAGTCTGGAGCGCCGTCATGGCGGCAGCGTTAGTCCTGATGCTAGACATGCTTCTAGCCCCTTTCTTATACGCGTTACTGTACTGTTGGGGAAAAACATGTCGGACTCGCACCGACATGACGAAAGCGGCCTCATGCCTTTGAGCGAGGTGTGCCTCGAACTCAATTCGTCATGTGATGTGCCTATGCTGACGGTAAAGTTTTAAGAAATGGTTAACGCCCGCGGGCGCGCCGCCAGGGGCTTGTTGCGTGGCTGGTTCGTCCGGGGTTTTCAATGCCGGCCGAGGCTTGCCGCGCGCGTCAGAAGAACGACCTCACGAGTCCGCCGACCAGCAGGTTCCAGCCATCTATCAGGACGAAGAAAAGAACCTTGAAGGGCAATGAGATAACCGTGGGCGGCAGCATCATCATGCCCATCGACATGGTGATGGTGGCGACTATGAGGTCGATGACCAGGAATGGCAGCGCGATCAGAAATCCTATTTCGAAACCGCGCCGCAATTCCGATATCATGAAGGCCGGCACGAGAATGCGCAACGAAACATCCTCCACGTCCGCCGCGTTCCCCTGCTGCGCCGGGGGTTTTCCCTTGCCGCTCCGCGAGCCTGCGCCTTCCGCGATATCGCGAAACATGGCCAGTTCCTTCTCCCTTACATGTTCCAGCATGAACTCACGGAAGGGCGAGACGGTGCGCTTCCAGGCTTCCTCCTGGGAGATGCGATTTTCCATGAGCGGGCGCACCCCCCCGTCCCAGGCCTTTTCGAATACCGGCTGCATGACGAAAAAGGTCATGAACAGGGCAAGGGAAATCAGGATCAGGTTGGCTGGCGTGGTTTGCAATCCAAGCCCGGAGCGCAGGAAGGCCAGCGCCACCACGATGCGGGTGAAGCTGGTTACCATGATGAGCAATCCCGGGGCCAGCGAAAGGAGCGTTAGCAGGACGACGAGCTGGACTATGCGCCCCGTGACCAGCTCTCCGGCCGGCAGCATGGCGCCGATTTCGCCGCTCTGCTGAGCCATTGCGCCGCCGGCGGCGAGCACCGACAGCACGAACAGCGCCGCTGCCCATCCGACTATCCGCATCATTCGACCACCAGGGACAGAATTATGAATTCGGCAACCTGCCCATTGCTGCGCAGGCGGGCGCGTTCGGTCAGGTCATCGCGCAGGAATGTGAGGTTGCTGGCGCCTTCCAGATCCTTCAGGGACAGGGTGCGCAAATAGGTCATTACGTCTTGCTGCACCATGGCGCTCAGCTCCTCCATGGCCTTTTCTTCCATCTCCTCGCCCTTGATGACCAAGGCTCCTTCCAGGCGCACCCACGAGCGGAAAGGATGGCGCAAGTTGGTGGTCACCGGATGGATCTTCAGGACAACGTGGTCATTGTCATAGGTGGCGGTGTCTCCTTCCTCTTCTTTGGCTTTTTCTTCCTTTTTTTCGCCTGCCTCCGCGGCATCGGCGGAGGCGGCATCATCCGCGGCCTTTGCTGCCTTGGTGGCAAATTTGGGGGCGAGCACAAACCCCGCTCCCGCGCCCGCGCCCACGGCTATCAGGGTGGCGACGAGAACGCCGATCATCATCCCCTTGCCGCCGCCGGCACTGTTTTCCGTCTCTTCGTCTCCGGACATTTCCACACCCTCAGAATGGATTGATCATGTCCCAGATCTGCTGCCCCCAGCCGGGCTGCTGAACCTCGCTTATGCGGCCGCGGCCACCATATGAGATGCGGGCCTCCGCTATGCGGTCGTAATTCACGGTATTGTCCTGTGATATGTCCTGCGGGCGCACTATTCCTCCCACGGTGAGCACCCTCAGCTCACTGTTCACCCGCACTTCCTGGGAGCCGGAAATGACGAAGTTGCCGTTTGGCAGCACCTTCGTTATGACCGCCGCGATCGCCAGCTTTATCTTCTCCGAGCGGCCTATGGCTCCCTTGCCGGAAAAGCTGGAATCAGACCCTGCCGTGCCCTTGCCGCTGGAAGTGAATTTTTCCGAGGCCCCGGAAGACTTGTCATCCAGGCTGTATTCGGCGCCAAAGCCGGCGCTCAGGTCGGATTTTCGGTTGCGCTTGGTGAAGTTGTCCAGCGTCGCCCAGTCATTGATCTGGATGAGAACCGTTATCACATCGCCCGCCGTGCGCGCCCGCTGGTCATGGAACATGCTGTCCTTGCCTTCCGGCCACAGGGAATAGCGCGCCGGCTGGGGCTCGGGCCTGGGAGGCGCAATGACGCGGCTCACGGAAGCCGTCATGCCCGCACCGATGGGCGCCAGCTCCGGCTCCCGGCCAATTTCCGCGAGGCTTGCCGTGCAACCGGAAAGCATCATGGCGGCAAAAACAACGGTTATTTCCCTGTGTGTCGGCATCAGTTCGTCTCCCCGGCCACCCGCGGCGCCGCCTCGGCGACCACGCCGACGATGGCGTTGACCAGCCTTCCGGCTTTCTTCGGATCCATTTCAGTGAGTATGGCGGAGGCCTTCTGCGGCTTCAGTCCGGTCAGGATGGCGACCGCCACCTCGTATTCCATCTGCGCGATATGCGCCGCCGCCGCCTCCGGCTCCATTTTCGCGTAGACATCGAGCATGGACCTGGTCATGCGCTCCTTTATCTCCTTGCGCTGCAAGACCCATGTCTCAAGTTCCTCGCGCTTCTTTTCCAGCTTGCGCATCAGTTTCCTGAGGCGCTTTTCCATCTCGCCCAGCTGCTTCTTCTGGCGGGCATAGCGGGCGTCACGGGCGGCATCGGCGATGTTGAAGCAATATTTCTGGTAATCCTTGCGGACGTCCGGCGGCAGCTTCGGGATCAATGTCTTTTTCGCACCATTGGAGGAAGCCGCGCCGCGCGCCGGAGCATTTCCGTGCTCCTGCCTGCCGCCGTGCCCCCCGGCGATGGCGAAAGGCGCAAACGAGAACGCGGAGAGCACGATGGCGAAAACCGCCAATGCCGATATTCCCCTGTCTGCCCGTTTCATGCCATGCCCCCTATTCCACCACCAGCTCCGCCTGCAACGCGCCGGCGGACTTGATGGCCTGAAGAATGGCGATTATGCCCTTGGGCTTGACACCTATGCGGTTCAGGCCGTTGACCAGCTCCTGCAGCTCCGCGCCCTTGATGACAGCGATATTGCCCCTCCTCTCCTCGGTGGTGATGAAGGTCTGAGGCAGGATGGCGGTGCGCCCCCTCGAGAGGGGGGCAGGCTGCGAGGCCACCGGCATTTCCGTGATGCGCACGGTCAGGTTGCCATGGGTCACCGCCACCGTGGAGATGCGAACCGCATGGCCTATGACCACCGTGCCGGTGCGCTCGTCTATGACCACGCGCGCGGGGGTATCCGGCTGCACGGTGAGCATGCCGATCTCCGCGATCAGATGCGCCACGGAGACTTTCGGCGGCCGCTTCACGAAGACGGTGCGCATGTCGCGGGCGGCGGAGATATTCCGGCCGAAGCGCCTGCGGGCATATTCGTTGATCGTCCTTGCTATCTGCACCGCGGTGCCGAAATCGGGGTTCTTGAGGCTGAAAACAAGGATCTTCTTTCGGTGGAAATCGCCCTCCAGCTCCCGCTCCACTATGGCTCCGTCCGGGATGCGGGCATTGGTGGGCACGCCCTGGGTAACCTTTGCCGCCTGGCCCTGGGCGGAAAAACCGGACAAGGTGAGCGATCCCTGGGCCACCGCATAGACCTTGCCGTCGGCGCCCTTGAGAGGGGTCATTATCAGGGTGCCTCCAACCAGCGAGGTGGCATCCCCCAGGGAAGCGACGTTTACATCTATGCGCGAGCCCTTGCGCACGAAGGGCGGCAGGTTGGCGGTGACCATGACCGAGGCCACGTTGCGCGAGCGCGAGGCGCCGCGCTCGTACTTGGCGCCCAGGCGCTCCAGCATGGCGCGCAGCGACTGCTCGGTGAACGGCGAGGCGCGCATGCTGTCGCCGGTGCCCTGCAGGCCGACCACCAGCCCATAGCCGACCAGCTGGTTGCCGCGCACTCCATCCATGCTGATGATGTCCTTGATGCGGACCTTGGCGGCGGCCAAGTCCGCGCACAGCAAAAGCATGGCGGATACAAGGAATGCCAGATGTCTGGTCACCGCCGTCATTGCGCATTCACCACTACCGTTCCATCCTTGCGGGCAATGCCATAGATGGTGCGCCCGGTATCGACATTGCGCACCGCCACCATTTCCCCGGCGGAGACGGAATCCAGCGCCGTGCCCAGGGCGCCTATGATCAGGGAGCCGGAGCGGAATATGACCCGCACCGTCTTGCCCCGGCGCACGGCAAATGGCTCGCGCAGCGAATTGGGCGGAATTGGCCTGCCCCGCACCAGCGTGCGGCTGGCCATCTTGCCGATTATCCGGCGCGTATCCCCGATGAATCCACCGCGCTCGTAATAACGCCGGGGCACCGGGCGCATGCGCAACATGCCGGGACGAATGACCTCGCCGGGATATATGGTCGCCGCCGCGACGGGGATCCGCGGGCGCTTGTCAACGCCGCTGGCCGCCGCCGCGGCGCTGCCGGCCAGCAGCGCCAATATCACGACAAACCATGCAGCAGGCCGCCATTTCATGACCTAGCGCCTCGTGACCGTGCTCATCATTTCATCCACCGCCTGGATGACCTTGGAATTCATTTCATAGGCCCGCTGGGCGGTGATCAGCTCGGTTATTTCCTTGACGGCATCGACATTGGATGCCTCGAGATAGCCCTGGCGCACGGTGGCAAAACCGGAATCACCGGGATTGCCAACAACGGCGGCGCCGGAGGCTTCCGTCTCGCGGAACAGGTTGTCGCCGAGGGGCTCAAGGCCGGCATCGTTGGCAAAGTTTGCCAGCGATATCTGGCCCAGCAACTGCAGCTCCCTCTGATCCTCCAGGCGGGCAAAGACCTGGCCGTTGTCATTGACGATCACGTCCACCGCATCCTGGGGAATGGTGATTTCGGGGAGCACCGCGTAGCCGTCGATGGTCACCAGCTGGCCGGTGGCGCTCTTGTTGAATGCGCCGGCGCGGGTATACAGCGTCTCGCCATTGGGGCCGGAGATGCGGAACCAGCCACGGCCGACCAGCCCCAGGTCGAGGCGGTTGCCGGTGTTGGCCAGGGAGCCCTGAACATGCAGCTTGCGGATGGCGGCGGAGCGCACGCCCAGCCCCAGTTGCATGCCCTCCGGCACCACGCCCTCGCCGCCACGCGAGGCAGTGCCGGGCATGCGGTCTATCTGGTAAAGCAAGTCGGTGAACTCGGCGCGGGCGCGCTTGAAGCCCGTGGTATTGATATTGGCGATATTGTTGGCGATCACCTCGACGTTAAGCTGCTGGGCGGACATGCCAGTGGCGGCGATGGCAAGTGCTTTCATGGCGTGTTCTCCTCAGATCTGCATGCGGCTGATCTCCTGCCATGCAGCGATCAGCTTGTTTCTTATGGCCATGGTGGCGGACAAGGTGCGCTCGGCCGCCATGACCTGATCGACCACGGCCTGGATGTCGGCCTTGCCCTCGATTCCGGAAATCGCCGTCATCTCGCTCTTTTGCAGGGTTTCGACGGCCTCGCCCGCGGCCGCTTTCAGGGCGCTGGCGAAATCCGCGCCAGCGGCGGCGGCCGCCGCGGTGCGTTGCCCGCCGGCTTTCTCCTGAAGCCGCCCGATGGCTGACAAGCCGGAAACATTTCCGATACCCTCGATCATCCGCCCGTCCTCAGCAGGTCAATGGTCATGGAAACGATCTCGCGGCTCTGCCGGACGACCTGCAGGTTGGCCTGATACATGCGGTTGGCGTCCCGCAGATCGGCCATCTCCACGAGGGTGTTGACATTCGGCATCTTGACGTAGCCATTGCGGTCGGCTGCCGGGTGCCCGGGGTTGTATTCCAGCTTGAAGGGCGAGGTATCCGTGCCGTAATCGGCCACGCGCACCACATCCACACCGGCCTGGCGATCGAGCTCCGACACGAAGCTTATGGTCTTGCGCCGGTAGGGATCCGCTCCCGGGGCATTTCCCGTCGTCCTGGCGTTGGCAATGTTCTGGGCCGCTATCAGCATGCGCTCGGACTGGGCATGCAGCCCGGAAGCAGCGACACTCAATGGTGCAAGCAGCAGGTCGGTCATGATCAGTTGTCCTTGAGGCTGAGCAGGAACATGCGGTGCCAGGCACGCACGACGCCCGTGTTCAGCCGGAAGTCACGCACCGTGGCGGCCCCCTCCATCATCTCCTTCTCCAGGGAGACGGTATTGCCTGAATGCGTCATGCGCCCGGAGCGGGCCTCGTGGACATCGAAACGAGCCCGTTGCGCTTCTCCGGCCATGTTGAGGTGCGCCGCATGGGTGCGCGCCATCTGCACCTGGCGTTTTTCCAGGACGGCGGAAAACGAAGTGATTTCGCGCGCCTTGTAGCCGGGCGTGCTGGCATTGGCCACGTTGCCGGCGATAACGCCCAGCCTGGCGCCAAGCCACTGCGCCCGCTGTGATGCTATGGAAAAGATCTGCACTTCGGCACCTTCTTTCCGGTTATTGCAACAATCCGTGGGCAAACGATATGAAGGCTAGCTTGTCCGTAGCTTGCGGCTT
>CAZXTT010000031.1:0-8230 GCA_964643775.1 uncultured Rhizobiaceae bacterium
GGCGCGCGAGGCGGCGCGCCCCGTGAGCGGCGACACCCACGCCAGCTCGCCCTCGCCGCCCAGCGCGCAGCCGGACAGGTCCAGCCCGAAGCCCAGCGCGGCCAGCAATTCCATCTCGAAACGCGCCAGCAGCGCCGGCCATAGGTCGGCCTCGCGCAGGCGCGATATTATCATGGTGGCGGCCTCGTACAGGCGCGGCTGGGCCTCGCGCTCGGGCAGCAGCGCCATGTGCGAGCACAACACCGCCAGCCCCGCCAGCGCCAGCCCGTCGTCGATCAGGCGTCCGGCCACCATCTCCAGCGGCTCCACGGTGAAGCCGCCCAGTTGCTCCTCCAGCCGCGCCCGCCACGCGGCCCGCACGCGGTTGCCCGGCTGCAGGACGGGCCGCAAGCGCCGCGAGCGCCCGCCGCGCACCAGCCCCCGCCAGCGCCCCCTCCCGCGGGTCAGCAACATGACCAGCGCCCCGCTCTCGCCGTGAGGGCGGGCCGAGATGACCAATGCCTCGTCGTTCCAATTCATGCCCTGTCCCGCGTGGGAATCACCTGTCCTGGCCCATGAACGGAACTATCCACCACTTTCATCCACAGGCAAGGCCCTTGCCGCGGCATTTGCGTCAGCCTGCCCCTTGCGCGCCGCCTTGGCGCTGGGCTATCACGGCAGCAACTACTACTTTGGTTGTCATTACGGCGAACATTTCAACAGGGAGACGGGGAATCCATGCCCAAGAACGCTTTCTATGCCCAGTCCGGCGGCGTCACCGCCGTCATCAACGCTTCCGCCTGCGGCGTCATCGAGGCGGCGCGCGCCAACCCGGACAAGATCGGCAAGGTCTACGCCGGCAAGAACGGCATCATCGGCGCCCTCAGCGAGGAGCTGATCGACACCAGCAGGGAATCCGACGAGGCCATCGCGGCGCTGCGTCACACGCCCTCCGGCGCCTTCGGCTCGTGCCGTTACAAGCTCAAGAGCCTCGAGGAGAACCAGCGCGAATACGAGCGCCTCATCGAGGTCTTCAAGGCCCATGACATCGGCTATTTCTTCTACAATGGCGGCGGCGACTCCGCTGACACCTGCCACAAGGTCTCGCAGCTTTCCGAGAAGATGGGCTTCCCCATCCAGGCCATCCACGTCCCCAAGACGGTGGACAACGACCTGCCCATCACCGACAACTGCCCCGGCTTCGGCTCGGTGGCCAAGTATATCGCCGTGAGCACCCGCGAGGCCAGCTATGACGTGCGCTCCATGGCCAAGACCTCGACCAAGCTGTTCGTCATCGAGGTCATGGGCCGCCACGCCGGCTGGATCGCCGCCGCCGGCGGACTGGCCGCGGACGAGGAAAACGACATCCCCATAGTCATCCTCTTCCCGGAGATCGAGTTCGACCAGGAGGCCTTCTTCGCCCGCATCAAGGAGAACGTGGAGAAATACGACTACTGCACGGTGGTCGTCTCCGAGGGCGCGAAGTGGCCCGATGGCCGCTTCCTCGCCGAACAGGGCACGCGCGACGCCTTCGGCCACGCGCAACTGGGCGGCGCCGCCCCGGTGGTCGCCAACATGGTCAAGGACGCGCTGGGCTACAAGTATCACTGGGCGGTCGCCGACTACCTGCAGCGCGCCGCCCGCCACATAGCCTCCAAAACCGACGTCGAACAGGCCTACGCCATGGGCCAGGCGGCGGTGGAAAAGGCCCTGGAGGGCAAGAACGCCATAATGCCCGCCATCATCCGCACCTCCAACAACCCCTACAAGTGGGAAGTAGGCGAAGCCCCGCTGGACAAGGTGGCCAACGTGGAAAAGATGATGCCGCGCGAATTCATCACCGAAGACGGCTTCGGCATTACCGACGCCTGCCGCGAATACCTGGTGCCGCTAATCCAGGGCGAAGACTACCCCCCCTACGAAAACGGCATGCCGAAATACGTCACCCTCAAGAACGAGCTGGTGGAAAAGAAACTGCCGGCGTTTGAGGTGTGATCCTCACTAGCATTGCAACTTATCCACAACCACAACCGGAAGGGCTGGACAGCCCTTCCGGTTTTTACTATTTTCGCTTTGAAAGAAACTTATCAAGAGGGAGTGAAGAATGATTAATAACTATAGGCGAATTACAGAGAATGAAATTGCATTTGTAGTATTAAAAATACTCTCAGAAAAAAATAATGGGAAGGCCACCATAACAGAACTTAAGCATCAAATTCCAGATTATACCAACTTATCAGAGGCAGATAGGGAGCTATCTATGACGCGACCAAATGAAGAGGTATGGGAGCAGCAAGTGCGTAATATCATTTCACATCGCAATTCGGAAGGGAATATTATTGCAGAAGGATATGCTACATATGACCCTGAAGATCACTCATTAAAAATTACAGATAGAGGGAGAGTGTA
This sequence comes from uncultured Rhizobiaceae bacterium, assembly GCA_964643775.1. Lineage (GTDB taxonomy): Bacteria > Pseudomonadota > Alphaproteobacteria > Rhizobiales > Aestuariivirgaceae > Thermopetrobacter. The sequence goes on from CAZXTT010000031.1 coordinate 2,389, forward strand.
TATAAAAAATCATAATCTTTAATATTAATTAAAATTCATATGTTTATAACCAGGTTTTATCCAACGAAGCTCAGTATGGGACGATGCTTCTTTATCCCATATAAACCATGCATATGCTGTAGTTCCGCTCCCCTTTCGGACAGCGCCTGATGGATAGAAAGTAATTCTCTCACTAAAAACCCAAACTCTGCTAGGAGGAAATTTGGAAAAAATAGTATTATGTCTATTAATACCCTCGAGAAATGCAAGTCTTAATAATAATGCAAACTTACGTCTAGAATTATTCAGTCCACTTTTTACAAACCCTTCTGCACAATTGTATGGAGGATTTGTAATTATATTATCAAATTTCTTATCAGACACAAGAAAATCAACTCCAGCATCTCCATAACCACGATCATATAAATCCGAACTATAAACATTCTGACCAGTCAATTTTAGAATTTCAGACATGGCTCCATCCCCACATGCGCATTCCCAAATATCCCCCTCAAATTGCTCATTATCTATAAGAGCATACGTTGCCCATTTTGGCGTCGGAAAAAAATCGGGACCGTTCAAATCAGCAAACCGTTTTGTCGTAGGCTTGAAACCACCATTTAAATTGTAGGTAGTATCCACCATTGGCCCGTCTCCCTTTCTTATGCGCTAGCTAAATACAATATAATGGTTAACAGAGAATAAATTATCATGCGATGCGGCAAATCCATTGTGTGGCGTCTCCATTGGCGGCGGTGTGCGCAAGGTGCGTTGTCAGCGCCCGGGAATGGGCAAACGAGGCGGGTTTCGCGTGGTGTATTTCTACCATTCAGATGAAATTCCGCTGTTTCTGCTCACAGTCTTCGCCAAGAACGAGAAGGCGAACCTGACAAGCAAGGAAACGCAAGAGATCAGGCAACTGGGCAAACTGCTGCTTCAGACCTATGGGAGAAAGCCATGAACGAGGCATTCGACAGCATCCGGCGGGGGTTGGAGGAGGCCGTTGCCCATGCGCGCGGGGAAGGCGCGGGGCGGGTGCGTGAGATCGAGGTGCCGGAGGCGGACGTGCGCGCCATTCGGCGGCGCACGGGGCTTTCGCAGGCCGCCTTCGCCGCCAGCATCGGCGTGAAGAAGGCAACGCTCATCAACTGGGAACAAGGCCGCCGCCGCCCCGAAGGCCCCGCCCGAGTCCTGCTCGCCCTCATCGCCAAGGACCCGCAAGTAGTGCAAAAAATGCTCGCCGAAAAGGCTCCCTGAACCCCCACAACCCGCAGTCCCCTGCGGGTCATGATCTCCCGACCGCGACCTGAACAGTCATGCCCCGCCGGGGCCTTCTTCGTCCGCCCCGGCCAAGCAAGCAGGCATCGGCATGGCATGACCGTTCCGGTCAGGTTCAGGATAACCAGACCGGCGAAGCCCTCCTATCCGTCATGCCCGGGCGCAGTCCCGGGCATCCATGCGGCGGGGCGGTGGGCTCCGGAGTTGTGGATTGCCGGAACAAGTCCGGCAATGACGGGTGGAGAGGCATGCATGCCCCGTAATGACGGGCCGGGAGCGCGCTGCACCGGCTGGCTGAATGCCCCCACAGCCCGCAGTCTCCCGACCGCAACCACGATGGCCATGCCCCTGCCGGGGCATTTTCTCCTGTTGCAATTTCTGCTTCCGGCGGGTTTGAATATGGGAGTGACGGTCAGGGTCTTAACTCGATCAATGAGTGGGAGCCATGTTTCGCCGTATCTTGCCGCGGGCCATCTTTGTCTTGGCCATGGTGCTCACCGTCCATGGTGGGGCGCTGGCCAAGAATGAGTGGGTGAACGTTCCCGACCTGGTGGTCGGCTATCACAATGCCCAGAACGATTGCGACATAAAGTATTCCAGATATGCCAGCGGAAAAAGCCTGAATTACCTCAAGCCGAAGGCCAAGGTGTTCGGGCGGCTGGACAAGCGCCGCTTCATGTTCGGGCTGTTTTGCAGCATCGGCGCATACAATACCGTCTACGCCATTTACGTGACGGGAAAGTCCATCCGCGGCGGCGTCGAGCGGCTCGCCTTCGGCTATCCGGACGAAACCGGCAAGTGGAAGAAGATGACCAGCCCCATGAACGTGGAATACGACCGCAAGGCCAGGATACTCACCGCCCACCCCTACGGCCGCGGGCTGGGGGATTGCTACGCCGACTACAAGTACAAGTGGAGCCCCCGGCGCGGCATTTTCATCCTGCTCGAATACTGGCTGGACGATGAGTGCGACGAAAAAGACAACCCCCGCCTCATCTACCGCCACCGCTCCTTGCGCAAGTAGCCGTTAGAGCATTTTCCAATCAAATTGGATCATTATGGTGGAGTGGTTTTGTGCCAGTGGCAAGCATCCGGCGCAGGCCATGGTCAAGGCAGAAAATATCACTCGAATTGGGAAGGGCGTGTAGCGGGGATGTGCCGCCCTGCCCCCATGTTTCGATTCCCCTACAGCGGGATGTTGTCGTGTTTGCGCCAGGGGGTCTGGGTTTTCTTGTCGTGGAGCAGCTTCAGGGAGCGGATGAGGCGGGGGCGGGTGCCGTGGGGCATTATCACGTCGTCGATGTAGCCGCGTTCGGCGGCGACGAAGGGGTTGGCGAAGCGTTGCTCGTATTCGGCTATGCGGCGGGCTATCCTTTCCTCGTCGTCGCGCTCGCGGCGGTAGAGGATCTCGGCGGCCCCCCTGGCGCCCATGACGGCGATCTCGGCGGTGGGCCAGGCGTAGTTGACATCCGCGCCTATGTGCTTGGAGGCCATGACGTCATAGGCGCCGCCGTAGGCCTTGCGGGTGATTACCGTGACCAGCGGCACGGTGGCCTGTGAATAGGCGAACAGCAGCTTGGCCCCGTGCTTGATGAGGCCGCCGTATTCCTGGGCGGTGCCGGGCAGGAAGCCGGGGACATCGACGAAGGTAATGATGGGGATGTTAAAGGCGTCGCAGAAGCGCACGAAGCGGGCCGCCTTGCGCGAGGCGTCGGCGTCCAGCACGCCGGCCAGCACCATGGGCTGGTTGGCCACCACGCCCACCGGATGACCGTCCATGCGGGCGAAGCCGGTGATGATGTTCCTGGCGAAGTCGGGCTGGATGGCGAAGAAGTCGCCCTCGTCCACCACCTTTTCCACCAGCTCCATCATGTCATAGGGCTGGTTGGGGTTGGCGGGGACGAGGCTGTCGAGCGAGGCTTCCGTCCTGTCGGGGGTATCGGCGGTTTCCAGCCGCGGCGGCCCGGCGGTGTTGGAAGACGGCAGGAACTCCAGCAGGCGGCGCACCTGCAACAGCGCCTCGAGGTCGTTTTCATATGCCCCGTCGGCTACGGAAGAGCGCGAGCAGTGGACGTCGGCGCCGCCCAGCTCGGCGGGGGTCACTTCCTCGCCGGTGACGGTCTTCACCACCTCCGGGCCGGTGACGAACATGTATGAGGTGTCGCGCACCATGAAGATGAAATCGGTCATGGCCGGGGAATAGACATCGCCGCCGGCGCAGGGCCCCATGATGACGGAGACCTGGGGGATGACGCCGGAGGCCAGGACGTTGCGGCGGAACACCTCGCCATAGCCGCCGAGAGCCGCGACGCCCTCCTGTATGCGCGCGCCGCCGGCGTCAAAAAGGCCGATGACGGGGGCGCGGGCCTTGAGCGCCATGTCCTGTATCTTGCAGATCTTGGCGGCGTGGGTTTCCGACAGCGAGCCGCCGAAGACGGTGAAATCCTTGGCGAAGACGAACACCGGGCGGCCTCCGACCGTGCCCCAGCCGGTGACCACGCCGTCGCCGGGGATCTTCCTTTCCGCCATGCCGAAGTCGGCGCAGCGGTGCTCGACGAACATGTCGTATTCCTCGAAGGAGCCCTCGTCGAGCAGCAGGGATATGCGCTCGCGGGCGGTGAGCTTGCCGCGCTCGTGCTGGGCCTTCATGCGCGCCTCGCCACCGCCGGCGCGGGCCTGTTGGCGGCGCTTCTCCAGCTCGCTGATTATGTCCCGCATGCGACCGGCCCCTCCTGCTTGCAATTCCCGACAAGACGAGCATACCCCATATCACCGCCGCGCGGCATGATAAAGCTGGACGAATGGACATGAAGATGGCTGTTGCCCGCGGGACATTTGAAGGGCATTGTCGGCATCTCCGGCCAGATCACGGGGCACTTGGGCCATGCAAGGCAGGAAAGGCACATCACGCACCGCGGCGGAAAGCGCCGATACGCCCGCCGGGCTGTTGCTGGCGCTGGCGGCCTACCTGCTGTGGAGCGCCAACCCGCTGTATTTCAGGCTGCTGGAGGGCGTCTCGCCGCTGGAGGTGACGGCGCACCGGGCCTTCTGGTCGCTGCCCACCACGGCGCTATTGCTGCTCGCCGGCGGCGGCATGGGGCGGGCGCTGGCGGTGGCGGGCGACGGCGCGGTGAGGAACAGGCTGGTTCTTTCCGCCCTGTTCATCGGCCTCAACTGGGGGGTGTTCGTGTGGGGGGTGGAGGCCGGGCGCACGCTGGAGGTGTCGCTGGGCTATTTCATCAATCCGCTGATGAACGTGGCGGTGGGCTTCGTGCTGCTGGGAGAGCGCTTTTCGCGCCTGCAGGTGGTGGCCATCGCGCTTGCCGTGCTGGCGGTGCTGTGGCTGGTGGTGTCGGCGGGGGTGTTCCCGTGGCTGGCGCTGGTGCTGGCGGTTTCCTTCACCGCCTATTCCTACCTGCGCAAGCAGATCGCCGTGGGGCCGGTCGATGGGCTGTTCGTGGAATCGGCGGTGCTGTCGGTGGTCTTCGCCGTGGTGCTGGGGGGCTGGCTGTGGCAGGGCGGGCGCGCCGCCTTCGCCCATGACGGCTGGCACACGTGGCTGCTGGCGCTCACCGGGCCGGTGACGGTTGCCCCGCTGGTGTTGTTCGCCGGGGCGGCGCGGCGCATTCGCCTGTCCACCCTGGGGCTGATGCAATACATAGCGCCGACGGGGATGTTCCTCACCGCGGTGTTCATCTTCGGCGAGCCGCTGGACATGAAATTGCTGACGGCCTTCGTGTTGATCTGGATCGCGCTCGTCATCTATGCCATCGATACCCTGCGCCGACGTTGAGCGCCGGCCCCGAGACACTTCCGAGGAAGAATGCCCGCCATGCCCCCCGCCCTCGACATTCCCGGAATGATCCTGCTGCTCGCCGCCGGCGTCATCGGCGGGGCGGCCAACGCGCTGGCCGGGGGCGGCACGTTCTTCACCTTTCCGGCGCTGCTGGAGACGGGCCTGGCCCCCACTTCCGCCTCGGCCACTTCCGCCTTCAGCCTGTGGGGCGGGCGGATCACCGCCGTGTTGCCGCAGTGGCGGGCGGTGTCGCTCGCCCAGTCCGGGGTGAAGCGGCGCATCGCGACGGCGCTGCTCGGCGGGGTCACGGGCGCGGCTTTGCTGCTCAACACCGGCGAGCGGCAGTTCCTGTTCATCGTGCCGTGGCTGTTGCTCGTCGCCACCCTCACCTTCATCTTCTCGCGCCACATAGGCGACTGGCTGCGCTCGCGGCTGGGGGACGGGACGCACGCCGGGCTGGGGGCGGCGCTGGAGCTGATGTTCGCCGTATACGGCGGCTACTTCGGGGCCGGGCTGGGGGTGATGCTGCTGTCGGTCTACGCGGTGTTCACCGGCCTTTCGCCGAATCAGGCCAATGCCCTGAAGAATCTCGTGGCCATGCTCATCCTGACCATAGCGGTGGCCATATTCGCCGCCTTCGGGCGCATCGTGTGGCCGGCGGCGCTGATAACCCTGGTCGGGGCCCTGCCCGGCGGCTGGCTGGGGGGCGTGCTGTCGGCGCGCTTCCCGCCCAACGTGCTGCGCGGCGTGATAGGGACGGCGGCGGTGATGCTGACGGGGTGGTATTTC
>CAZXTT010000032.1:0-6177 GCA_964643775.1 uncultured Rhizobiaceae bacterium
GGCGATGATGAACCAGCGCTTCTCGATGAAGTAATGGAGGTCTATCTTCTGGCGCAGCAGCAGCCAGCGCTGGTAACCGCGGCGCTTGATTACGGCGACGCTGTCCGGTTCCGGCGCCTGCAGGCTGTCACGCGCGAGGTCGAAGCTGGGATTGCGGGTGGTCGTCGGAGTCATCAAGGTTCCCCTTGCCCGGCGAATGATGTGATGCAATCCTGTCACCCGGCGGGGCAGGAATGCCTTGGCATGAGATCATGTATTCAAAAGTTCAGACGCTTATAGATTGGAGTCTTCCGCATGTCGAGAGCAAAAGAGGTATTGGCCGCCCTTGAGGAGGATTTTCCCGGAGCCCTGGAGCGCTGGTTCGACTTCCTGCGCATACCATCGGTTTCCGCCGACCCGGCATTCGCCGAATCATGCGCGGAGGCGGCGCGTTTCATGACCGCCATGCTGGAGGGTATGGGGCTGGAGGCGAGCCTGCGCGGGACTTCCGGCCTGCCCATGGTGGTGGCCCACCACCGGGCGCGCCGCGCCGATGCCCCGAAGGTGCTGTTCTACGGCCATTACGACGTGCAGCCGGCGGATCCGCTCGCCGAGTGGAAGAGCGACCCGTTCGAGCCGCTGCTGGTCAGGGGGGAGGATGGCGGCGAGCGGGTTCATGCCCGCGGGGCCTGTGACGACAAGGGCCAGCTTCTCACCTTCATCGAGGCCCTGCGCGCCTGCCTGTCGGTATATGGCGAGCTGCCGTTTCACCTCACCGTATTGCTCGAGGGCGAGGAGGAAAGCGGCAGCCCGTCGCTCGATGCCTTCCTCGAGGCCAACGCCGGGGAGCTGCGCGCCGATATCGCTTTCGTGTGCGACACCACCCGCTGGGACGAGGACACGCCGGCCATAACCACCCGCCTGCGCGGGCTGGTGCATGACGAGGTGGTCATCGAGGGCCCCCACGCCGACTTGCATTCGGGGCTATACGGCGGGCCGGTTCACAATCCCGCCCACGTGGCGGCGCGTATCATCGCCGGGCTGTGGGACGAGGTGGGCAGGGTGACCCTGCCCGGCTTCTACGACGGGGTGCGCGAGCTGGACGAGGCCACCCGCCGCGCCTGGGCCGGGCTGGGGGTGGATGACGCAAAACTGCTGGCGGAGGTGGGCATGCGCCCGCCCGCCGCCGGCGAGCGCGGCTACACGGCGCTGGAGAAACTGTGGGCGCGCCCGACGCTGGAGATAAACGGCTTCGGCGGCGGCTATGGCGGGGAGGGCAGCAAGACCATCATCCCGGCCAGGGCCTTTTTCAAGATGTCCTGCCGCCTGGTGGATGACCAGGATCCGCTGGCCATCCGCGAGGCCTTCCGCTCCCATGTGCGCGCCAACCTGCCCGCCGGCGTGAAGGCGAGCTTCGCGCCCGACGAGGAAGGCGGCGCTTCCACCGCCGTGCACGTGGACGAGAATTCCCCCTGGGTGCGGCTGGCCGCCACGTGCCTCGCCGAGGAATGGGGCAGGGAGCCCGTCATGATGGGCTGTGGCGCTTCCATCCCGGTTGTCGCCTCGTTCCGCGACATTCTCGGCATGGACAGCCTGCTGGTCGGCTTCGGCCTCAACGACGACGCCATTCACTCGCCGAACGAGAAATACGACCTGAAGAGCTTCCGCAAGGGAGCGCGGAGCTGGGCGCGCATGCTGGTGGAGCTGGCGGAAGGTTCATTCGCCGCTGGTGAATGAATCATGCATGATGAGCACCACGCCGATCACTATGGCGACATCGGCGAGGTTGAACACATACCAGCTGAACCGCCCGGCGTGAAACCAGAAGAAGTCGGCCACCGCCCCGTGCAGCACGCGGTCCAGCGCGTTGGCCAGCGCGCCGCCCATTATCATGCCCACCCCGGCGGCGGGCAGCGGACGCCTGATGCGCGCCAGCCACAGCCACAGGCCGATCACCGCCAGCAAGGAAACGGCCACCAGCAACCAGCGCCCCAGCTCCGTGTGCTGGGTGAACAGGCCATAGGAAACGCCCTTGTTCCACGCCATGACGATGTCGAAAAACGGCGCGACGGAGACCTTGGGCAGCAGCCAGTTGTCGATGTCCACCACCACCAGCATGAAAAACTTGAACCCCTGGTCGGCGATGAACGAGAGCAGGGCAAAAGCCAGCCCAAGGCCGGACAGGGGGCCGCTTGTCGGCAGGTTGCGCAAGGATTTCATCATGGTGTTCCGATGCTGGAGGAAAGCTGCCTCGCCCATTCATGCAATTGCGGAGATATCCAGCCCAGAACCTCCATGGCGCTTTCCGTGATGCCCCCGGGGTCGTGGTGAATGATGCGCTCGTGATGGGCCACCTTGTTGCGGAAACGGCGCAGGGAATTCAGTTTGTCGTGCAATTGTCCGCGCTCGGTGCCGGGCGGGCGGAGCGGGAAACATGCATGCAGGCAACGCCGCCAATACTGGTGTCGGTATTCATATTTTTTTGTCAGCAGGCCCACCCAGAAACCCAGCGGCAATTCAGCTATGAAGTTGTCATGGGTCAGAGGCTTTCGCTGTTGGCGTAAATTTGTCCGGGCCTGTGCGAATTGATATGTCTGAGGCTCCAGCAGGGCCCCTTTCTTTTGGAACCAGTGCGGGCCAAGCAGGGCGCGCATGGCGGCGTCCATGTCGTTGCGCAAGGCGATTTCGAGGAAATGCATCACCAGCATGAAGCGAAGGCCGAGCAGGATATTGTCTTCATACAGGAGCTTGATATCTTCAATCGAGGAACATTCAGCCTCGTAGGGCATCATGCGCGCGTTGGAAAAGTGATTGCGCAAAAGCTGTATGTCGATAATCCTTGACGAATTCATGCTGTGTTAATATCTATGTCCGTAGACTGATACTCCAGATGGACTTCCGGATTTGCCTCTGGGCCGCTTGGCCCATGCAGCCGGAGGTATGGAAAGGCCCCGTCATGGCTCGCCATGGCGGGGTTCTTGTTTTTCAGCCTTCGAGTTCATCCAGGCCGCGCCCGGTGCGCCGCATCCATTCGCGCACGGCTTCGGCGTCGCGCGGGGTTATGTCGGGGAACTCGGGATCCGCGCCCACTTCCGGGGTTATCTTCCACGAGCGGGCGCATTTCCTGCCCTCGGCCTTTTTCACCACCACCGCCACTCCCGGCACCTCTTCCAGCCGGAAGGCATCCGCCGGGCCTTCTCCCTCCTTCAGGGTGAGGTCGGAGGTTATGGCCACGTCGGCCATGTTCACGCCCTCGCTCGCCGCCAGCAGCTCCGCGTCGGAGACATGGACCACCGGCGCGGCCTCCAGCGACGAACCGATGCGCTTTTCCCTGCGCTCTATCTCCAGCGCCCCGGTGATCACCGAGCGCAGGCGGCGTATCCTGTCCCACTTTTCAGCCAGCTCGCCGTCCTTCCATTCAGGCGGAACATCGAGGAAGGTCTTCAGGTGGATGGAATCATCCTTCCCCGGATAGCGGCTCCAGAAGGCTTCCTCGGCGGTGAAGGCCAGCATCGGCGCGATCAGGCGCGTCACGTGCTCGAACAATATGTCGATGGTGGTGCGGCAGGCCTTGCGGCGGAGCGAGGAGTAGGGGTCGCAATAGAGGGCGTCCTTGCGGATGTCGAAATAGAAGGCCGACAGGTCGTTGGTCATGAAATTGAGCAAGGCCGCGTAGGCGCGCTTGAAGTCGAAGGCCTCGTAGGCCTCCACCACCCGCCCGCTGACCTCGCCCAGACGGTGCAGGATATAACGCTCCAGCTCCGGCATGGCGGAGAAATCCACCCTCTCTTCTTCGGAAAACCCATCAAGAGCGCCAAGCATATACCTGATGGTATTGCGCAATTTGCGATAGGCGTCGGCCATGGACTTGAGGATTTCAGGCCCGATGCGCAAATCGTCCGAATAATCGGAGGCCATCACCCACAGGCGCAGGATGTCGGCCCCGTATTGTTTCATCACGTCCTGCGGCGAAACCACGTTGCCCATCGACTTGGACATCTTGTGGCCGTTCTCGTCGAGCACGAAGCCGTGGGTGAGAACGCTCTCGTAAGGGGCGCGCCCGCGCGTGCCGCATGATTCCAGCAGCGACGAGTGGAACCAGCCGCGGTGCTGGTCGGTGCCCTCCAGGTACATCGAGGCGGGCCATTTCATGTCCGGGCGCTGCTCCAGCACGAAGGCGTGGGTGGAGCCGGAATCGAACCACACGTCGAGGATGTCGCGCACCTGCTCCCACTCGCCGGGATCTTCCACCCGCCCCTCGAGGAAGCGCTCCTTCGCCCCCTCCTCGAACCAGGCGTCGGCCCCGTGCTCGCGGAAGGCGTCGAAAATGCGCCTGTTGACCTCCTCGTCGATGAGTATCTCGCCGCTGTCGCGGTGAATGAATATGGCGATGGGCACCCCCCAGGCGCGCTGGCGCGATACCACCCAGTCAGGGCGGTTCTCGATCATCGCGGTGATGCGCCGCTCGCCGGAGGGCGGCACCCACACGGTCTCGCCGATGGCCTTCAATGCCCGCTCGCGCAAGGTGGAGCCGTCATCGTAGGGCTTGTCCAGCGGGATGAACCACTGCGGCGTGTTGCGGAAGATAACCGGCTTCTTGGAGCGCCACGAATGCGGGTACTGGTGCTTCATGCGGGCCCGCGCGATCAGCATGCCGGCCTCGCGCAGCGCCGCGATGACCGCCTCGTTGGCGTCGCCCTTGCCGCCCTTTTCGGTGAGCACGCGGCGGCCCTCGAAGCCCGGCGCGTCGCCGGTCAGCACCCCGTCCTCGTCCACGGTGAAGGGAATGGCCGGGGAAATGCCGCGCGCCTCCAGCTCGCGGGCGTTTTCCATCCACACGTCATAGTCCTCGCGCCCATGCCCCGGCGCGGTGTGGACGAAGCCGGTGCCGGTCTCCTCGGTGACATGCTCGCCGGCCAGCATGGGCACGGTGAATTCATATCCCAGCCCGCGCAAGGGATGGGCGCAGGCGATGGCCGCAAGCTCTTCCGCCGCCACGTCGGCGACGCGCTCGTATTCCTCCACCCGCGCCGCCTTCATCACCTCGCCGGCCAGTGAATCGGCCAGCAGGTAACGCTCGCCGGCGGTGGCCCAGTTGCCCTCCGGCACCTTCCCGACCTCATAAAGGCCATAGGAAATGCGCGGGCTGAAGGCTATGGCGCGGTTGCCGGGGATGGTCCACGGGGTGGTCGTCCAGATGACCACGAAGGCGTCCTTGAGGCCGTCTTCGCCCTCGATGACGGGAAACTTCACCCAGATGGTGTCCGACTCGTGGTCGTGATACTCGACTTCCGCCTCGGCCAGCGCCGTCTTTTCCACCACCGACCACATGACCGGCTTGGAGCCGCGGTAGAGCTGGCCCATCTCGGCGAACCTGATCAGCTCGCGGGCGATTATCGCCTCGGCCTCGAAGGCCATGGTCAGGTAGGGATCCTTCCAGTCGCCGACGATGCCGAAGCGCTGGAACTCCTCCGACTGCACCTTCACCCAGTGCTCGGCGAACTTGCGGCATTCGGCGCGGAACTGGTTTATCGGTATGTCGTCCTTGTTCCTGCCCCTTGAGCGGAATTCCTCCTCCACCTTCCACTCGATGGGCAGCCCGTGGCAGTCCCAGCCCGGCACGTAGTTGGAGTCATAACCCATCATCTGGCGGGTGCGGGTGATGACGTCCTTGAGGATCTTGTTCATGGCATGGCCGATGTGCAGGTGGCCATTGGCGTAGGGCGGGCCGTCGTGGAGGTTGTATATCTCGCGCCCCTTCGACATCTCGCGCGCCCGCCGGTAGAGATCCATCTCGTTCCAGCGCTCCAGTATCTGCGGCTCGCGCCTGGGCAGCCCGGCGCGCATGGGAAAATCGGTGCGCGGCAGGAACAGGCTCTTGCGGTAATCGCGGCCGTTGTTGTTTTCGCTGCTCATTTGATAAGGCCCTGTGTATGTCCGTTTTGCTTGCCCATGTTGGCCATGTCGCCAATGGCCGCCCGTGTCGCCAAAGTGCAATGGCTCGAGTGAATGCACTTGTCAACGGCGCGGGTCAATGCGGCCGGTTGCGCTGGCTTCATGGTGGATTGCGCCAGAACATGACGACTCATTAACGATCCGGCAACAGATTATTTCTGAAATGGTAATGCCGGCAACATATGATACCGCTTGCGCATGCATGTATCACCTGTCACCTCCGGGAGCGGCTCCGCCGGTTGA
>CAZXTT010000033.1:0-8187 GCA_964643775.1 uncultured Rhizobiaceae bacterium
TGGTCCACAGGCCGCCCACCGCGGGGCCGAAGAAGCCGTCATAGAAGCCCAGCAGAAGACCGCCCAGAACATAGAACAGCGGCCGCGGCAGGCGGCGCGGGCCGGGTTTGAAGCCGAGCTTCGGGGTAAGCAGGGTGTAGAAGAATATGACGATCATGAGAACGAGTATGAGCACGCCCAGGAACCCGGCGGAGAACTGCTGCACAGCCCATGCGCCGGTGAGCGCGCCGAGGAAGGTGAAGATGATGCCGGTGAGCATGCGGCGGGGGGAGGAAAGGCCGAGACGGGCGTAATTCATGGTCGAGGAAAAGGTGCCAAAGGCGCTTTGCAGCTTGTTGGTGGCCAGCGCCTGATGGGGCGGGACGCCCATGGCCAGCAGGGCCGGAAGGGCAATAAGCCCGCCGCCGCCAGCCACGGCATCGACAAACCCGGCGGAAGCGCCGACGATAAAAAACAGCAGGAGAACGAGGGGAGAAAAATCCATGTGGTGGAGCTGTTCCTGTCAGGTTGATGCGCTGGAGAAATGATTTATGGGCCAGCGGAGATGGCCGGCGCAAGAGCCGCGGCGGGGCAATGGGAAGTGATGGCGGCGACGGCTACGCGAACTGATCCCAAGCCAGCTTGATTATGGTGGCGGCGACCACCAGCAGGAAGAAGACACGCACGAAGGATACGTCGCGGCGGTGAACCATGGTGGAGCCAGACCAAGCGCCCAGCAGTTGTCCCGCGCCCATGGCCAGCCCCACCGACCATATGACCAGCCCGGAGGCGATGAACACGGCCAGGGCGACGAGGTTGGAGGTGAGGTTGAAGGCCTTGGTTTCGGCGGTGGCCTCCTTCAGGCCGAGGCCGAGCAGCAGCACCAGGGCGAGTGTCCAGAAGCTGCCCGCCCCGGGGCCGAAGAAACCGTCGTAGAAGCCCAGCAGCAGCCCGGCGGCCATGTAGAACAGGGGGCGCGGCAAGCGCCGCGGGCCGGGGCGGAAGCCGAGCCTGGGGGTCATCAGGGTGTAGATGAATATGGCCGTCATCATGACCAGTATGAGCACCCCCAGGAAGCCGGCGGAAAACTGCTGCACGGCCCAGGCCCCGGCGGCAGCGCCGATGAAGGTGAAGACTATGCCGAGGACCATGGAGCGCGGCGAGGCCAGCCCCAGGCGGGCGTAATTGAGGGTCGAGGAGAAGGTGCCGAAGGAGCCTTGCAGCTTGTTGGTGGCCAGAGCCTGATGGGGCGGAATGCCGGCGGCCAGCAGGGCGGGAAGGGCTATCAGCCCGCCGCCGCCGGCTATTGAATCGACAAACCCGGCGAAAACGCCGACGGCGAAGAGCAGCAGGTGAACGAGGGGAGAGATGTCGGCGATCATGGCGGGGCTTTCCGTGGCGCTCCTCGGCGGGACGAGGGGCCTTGGTATAACGAAGCGCCGCCCTGCGTCAATTTTGGCCCTCCGGCGAGGGGTTTATCTTGATTTTCATCAAGGTTGCGGGGAGACGGCTTTCCTAATCTTCGCCATGGTGGAACAATGACGCCGGGATTCCGGGGAAGCTGGTCAATAGAACGAAGGTTGGGATGCCCGTATTCTCGAAGGCTTCATACGCGTTGCTGGGGCTTGCCCTGACGGGAATGGCGGCTGCCGGGGCGCACGCGCTGGCGGCGGGGCCGTCGCCCGAGCGGCGGCAGGAGCTGACCCACCTGGTGCGCCAGGACTGCGGGTCGTGCCACGGCATGACGCTCAAGGGCGGGCTGGGCAAGCCGCTCCTGCCGGAGAACCTGGCCGGGCGCGACGCCGACGTGCTGGCGGAGATCATCCTCGACGGCATTCCCGGCACCCCCATGCCGCCGTGGCGGGGGCTGCTCAGCGAGCAGGACGCGCTGTGGATAGCGCGGCGGCTGAAGGAGGGACTGGACAAATGAAGCGCCGCGACATATTGCGCTCGGCATTGCTTGCGCCGCTGGCCGCCAGCGGAATTGCCGCGGCGGCGGGCAAGGCCAGCGCCAGTTGCGCGCCGTTGCGCGGCACGGGCGATCTGGGCGTGGTGATCGAGCGGGCCAGCGGATCGCTGCTAATCGTCAACACATCCGACCAGGACATACTGGCGCGGGTCGAGGGACTGGGGGACCTGTCGCATGCCTCGGTGGTGTTCTCGCGCGACGAGCGGTATGCCTTCGTTTTCGGGCGCGATGGCGGGCTTACCAGGGTGGACATACTGGAAGGGCGCATGGACAAGCGCATAATCCAGGGCGGCAACGCCATCGGCGGTGCCATCTCCGACGACGGCAAGCTGGTGGCGGTTTCCAACTACAAGCCCGGCGGGGTGAAGGTATTCGATGCCAAGACCCTGAAGCAGGTGGCCGACATACCGGCCACCTGGGAGGGCGGGCAGTCGAAGACGGTGGGGCTGGTGGACGCGCCGGGGCGCAGGTTCGTCTATTCGCTCTATGACGCCGGGGAGATATGGATGACGGACTTCTCCTCCGGCAAGGCGGTGACGAGCAAGATCGGACACGCCGGCAAGCTGCCCTATGACGGGCTGATAGCCGAGGACGGGCGCATATACATCGCCGGGCTGTTCGGCGAGGACGGCATGGCGCTGGTCGACCTGTGGGAGGAGCCGCCGAAGGTGCGGCGCATACTCGACGGCTACGGGCGCGGCGAGAAGAAGCTGCCGGTATACAAGATGCCGCACCTGGAGGGGTGGACGGAAGCGGCGGGGATGTTCTTCTTCCCGGCGGTGGGCCACCACGAGGTGCTGGTGATGGACGCGCGCACGTGGGAACTCAAGGGGCACATCCCGGTATACGGCCAGCCGGTGTTCGTCATGGGGCGGCCCGACGGAAGGCACGTGTGGGTCAATTTCGCCCATCCGAAGAACGACACGGTGCAGGTCATAGACACCATGACCATGAAGGTCATCGAGACGTTCAGGCCGGGACGGGCGGTGCTGCACATGGAATTCACCCCGCGTGGCGAGCAGGTGTGGATATCGGTGCGCGACGCCAACCGCATCGACATATACGACACCCACAAGCTGGAGAAGGTAAACGCCCTGCGGGCCAAGGCGCCGTCGGGCATTTTCTTCACCGCGCGGGCGCACAAGACGGGGCTGTGAGCCGATGGCCAGGGTAAGCGACAGGGAACTTGCATATATCAACCGCTGGCAGCGGAACTTTCCGCTGGTGGAGCGGCCCTTCGCGGCGAGCGGCCAGGAGGTGGGCTGGAGCGAGGAAGAGACCCTGGCCGCCCTGCGCGGCATGAGCGAGCGGGGGATAATCTCGCGCATCGGGGCGGTGGTGCGGCCCAACACGGTGGGGGCCAGCACGCTGGCGGCGCTGAGCGCGCCCGCCGAGCGGCTCGACGAGGTGGCGCGGATCGTCTCGGATCAGCCGGAGGTGACGCACAATTACGAGCGCGGTCACGAGCTGAACCTGTGGTTCGTGGTGACGGCGGCGGACAGGGCCGCGGTGCTGGCGGCGCTGGCGCGCATCCGCAAGCTGACGGGGCTGGAGGTGCTGGATCTGCCCATGGTGCGGGCCCATCACATCGACCTGGGCTTTGCGCTGCCGCGGGCGGGCGCCAGGGGAGACCGGGGCGGGAAGGTCGTTTCGCCATGCGTGGCGGCGCATCCGGCGGCAGGCGGCGGCGCGGAGTGTTCGCCCTTTGCCCGCCAGTTGCTGGCGGCCATCGAGGACGGCCTGCCGCTGGTGGAGCGGCCCTACGCGGAAGTGGGGCGGCGGCTCGGGGTGAGCGCGGCGGTGGTCATGGAAACCCTCGACGGGCTGGGACGCAACGGAGTGATCAGCCGCTTCGGGCTGGTGGTGCATCACCGCGAGCTGGGATTTTCGGCCAATGCCATGGTGGTGTGGGATTTCCCCGACGAGGTGGTGGAAAAGGCCGCCGCCATCATCGCCGGCGAGGATCGCGTCACCTTGTGTTACGAGCGCCCGAGGCGGCTGCCGCGCTGGCGCTACAACCTGTTTTGCATGATCCACGGATCGTCGCGCGAGGAGGTGCTGGCGGTGGTGGACAAGCTGGCGGAAAAGCTGCGGCGGGACACGGGGCTGGGCGAGGTGGCGCACGAGGCATTGTTCTCGCTGCGGCGCTTCAAGCAGTGCGGGGCGCGTTTTTCCGCCGGGCTGAAGAAGGGGGCTGCATAAATGGTTGCCGAACTGGACGACACGGACCGCAAGATAGTCAATTCCCTGCAAGGGGGATTCCCGCTGGTGGAGCGGCCATACGCGGCGGCGGCGGCGGAGCTGGGGCTGAGCGAGGAAGAGCTGATCGAGCGGCTGAAAAGGCTGGTGGAAAACGGCGCGGCGAGCCGCTTCGGGCCGCTCTATCACGTGGAAAAGATGGGCGGCAGCGTCATGCTGGCGGCGCTGGCGGTGCCGGAGGAGCGCTTCGACGAGGTGGCGGAGCTGGTCAACGCCCACCCGGAGGTGGCCCACAACTACAAGCGCACCCACGAGTTCAACATGTGGTTCGTGCTGGCCTCCGAATCGGAGCAGCGCATCGACGAGGTAATCGGGGAGATCGAACGCGAGACGGGGCTCAAGGTGCTGCGCGCCCCCAAGGAGCGTGAGTATTACATCGGGTTCAGGGTGAGCGCATGAAACTGAAGATGGACGAGAAGGACCGCGCCATCGTCGCCGCGACCCAGGAGGGGCTGCCGCTGGTTCCCGATCCGTGGGCCGAGGTGGCGCGCCGCGCCGGGCTGGACAAGGCCGAGGTGCTGGAGCGCCTGCGGGCCATGAGCGAGCGCGGGGCCATCAGGCGGGTGGGCATAGTGCCCAATCACTACAAGCTGGGGTGGACGGCCAACGGCATGTCGGTGTGGGACGTGCCCGACGAGCTGGTGGACGAGCTGGGCGGTAAGGTGGGGGCGCTGTCATTCGTCACCCATTGCTACCGCAGGCCGCGCCACCTGCCGGAATGGCCATACAACCTGTTCGCCATGGTGCACGGGCGCTCGCGGGCCGAGGTGGAGGGCAAGGTGGCGCAGATAGCGCAGGTGCTGAAGCCGCATGTGCGCGATTTCGACGTGCTATACTCCACCCGTATTCTCAAGAAGGCCGGATTGCGCATCCGTCCCGGCGGGATTCGCATTTCGCATGGCCCCAGACCAAGCCCCAGGGTATGAATAGCGCATGTTCCGCCTCAGCCAATACATGAAGGCGCTGGCCGCGCCGCAACCTGCCGCCTCCCCTGCCCCGCCCCCGGCGCTGGCGCGCGGCGCAAGGGGCGGCAAGCCGCCGGGGCCGGTGGTCATATGGAACCTCATCCGGCGCTGCAACCTGTTGTGCAAGCACTGCTACGCCATCTCCGGCAACGCCGACTTCCCCGGCGAGCTGAGCTTCGAACAGGTTTGCGAGGTGATGGACGACCTGAAGGATTTCGGCGTGCCGGTGCTAATCCTCTCCGGCGGCGAGCCGCTGTTGCGGCCCGACATATTCGACATCTCGCGGCGCGCCAAGGAGATGGGCTTCTACGTCGGGCTGTCGACCAACGGGGTGCTGATAAACGAGGCGATGATGGATGACCTGGCCTCGGTCGGCTACGACTACGTGGGCATATCGCTCGATGGCATCGGCGAGGTGCACGACCGCTTCCGGGGCATGGAGGGGGCCTTCGACAAGTCGCTGAACGCCCTGCGCCTGTGCCGCGACCACGGCATGAAGGCGGGGCTGCGCTTCACCATGACCGAGGACAACGCCCACCAGTTCGAGGACATGCTGAAGCTGAGCCGCGACGAGGGGATAGAGAAGTTCTACTTCTCGCACCTGTCATACGCCGGGCGCGGCAACAAGAACCGCATGGACGACACGGCGCGCGAAAAGACGCGCGCGGTGATGGACAGGCTGTTCGAGGAGGCCTTCGAGGCGGCAAGGAAGGGCGAGAAGCGCGAGTTCGTCACCGGCAACAACGACGCCGACGGGGTCTACCTGCTCATGTGGGCGCGGCGGCGCTTCCCCGAAAGGGCTAAGAAGATACGCGCCATGCTGGAGCGCTGGGGGGGCAACCAGACGGGGGTGAGCGTGGCCAATATCGACAACCTGGGCGACGTGCATCCCGACACCATGTGGTGGCACTACACGCTGGGCAACGTCAAGGAGCGGCCATTCTCCGAGATATGGATGGATACCTCCGACCCGCTGATGGCGGGGCTGAAACAGCGGCCACGGCCCCTCAAGGGGCGCTGCGGCAAGTGCCGGCATGTGAACATATGCAACGGCAACACGCGGGTGCGGGCCATGCAACTGACCGGCGACCCGTGGGCCGAGGATCCGGCCTGCTACCTGACGGACGAGGAAATAGGGCTCGACGGGAGCGGCGAGCGGCTGGAGGTGACGCCGTTTCATGGCCGCCGGGCGCGGCCTTCCGTGATCGAGGAGTGAGGGAATGAAGAGGCTGCTCGCCACGTCAATGCTGCTCGCCATGCCGGTGCTGCCCGCCATGCCGGCGCATCCGGCCCTTGCCGCGGGGAACAAGGCGGACGGCGAGGCCGCGCGGACGCTCTACCTGGAGCATTGCGCCGAATGCCACGGCAAGGGGCGGCTGGGCGGCACGGGCCCCGCGCTGTTGCCGCAGAACCTGCGGCGGCTGCGCAAGAAGAAGGCGGCCCGGGTGATCGCGGCGGGGCGCGCCTCCACCCAGATGCCGCCCTTCGGCGAGGTGCTGAACGGGGAGCAGATCGCGGCGCTGGTGAAATATATCTACACGCCGCTGCCCAGGATGCCGGCATGGGGCAGGAAGGAGATAGAGGCCTCGCGGCGCGAGGCCATGGAGGTGGATCACGACATCACGAAGCCGCTGCACGATACCGACCCGCTCAACCTGTTCGTGGTGGTGGAGGCGGGGGATCACCACGTGAGCATACTCGACGGCGACACCTTCGAGGTGCTGCACCGCTTCGAGAGCCGCTACGCGCTGCACGGGGGCCCCAAGTTCACTCCCGACGGGCGCTATGTCTACTTCCAGTCGCGCGACGGCTGGATCACCAAGTTCGACCTCTACACCTTCGAGATACTGGCCGAGACGCGGGCCGGGATAAACACCCGCAACATAGCCATGAGCGCCGACGGGGCGACGCTGGCGGTGGCCAACTACCTGCCGCACAACCTGGTGCTGCTGTCGGCGGAAGACCTGCGGGTGGACAAGATAATCCCGGCGCGCTCGCTGGACGGCGAAAGCTCGCGCATATCCGCCGTTTACCAGGCGCCGGGGCGCAAGAGCTTCATAGCGGCGCTGAAGGACGCGCCGGAGCTGTGGGAGATCAACACCGACGCCACCTCCAGCGAGCCGCTATTCGCGCTGCGGCGGCTGCGCCTGCCGGAGCCGCTCGACGACTTCTTCTTCGACCAGTCGTATCGCCACCTGCTGGGGGCCTCGCGCTCCATCAAGGGGGCGCTGGTCATCGACGTGGACAGCGGCGAGGTGATAAAGACGCTGCCCATTCCGGGCCTGCCGCACCTGGGCTCGGGCATAACGTGGAAGTGGAAGGGACGCCCGGTGATGGCCACGCCGCACCTGGCGGAAGGGGCGATAAGCGTCATCGCCATGGACGACTGGACGGTGGTCAAGACCATCCGCACCGACGGGCCGGGCTTCTTCATCCGTTCGCACGAGAAGACGCCATATGCATGGGCGGACGTGTTCTTCGGCCCCCACAAGGACGAGATGCACATAATCGACAAGCGCACGCTCAAGATCATCAAGACGCTGACCCCGGCCCCCGGCAAAACGGTGGCGCACGTGGAGTTCGACCGTTACGGCAAGCACGCGCTGGTGTCGGTGTGGGAGAAGGATGGGGCGGTGATCGTATATGACGCGGCCACCTTCAGGGAGATAAAGCGCCTGCCGATGTCGAAGCCGGTGGGCAAGTATAACGTGTTCAACAAGATAACCTTCTCCGAGGGCACCAGCCACTGAGAGCGCGGTGTGAAGCGGGGGAGCATGGCGGCTCGCCGGTCAGCGGGGTCAGCCGTTGGAAGGCGTGGCGTCACCAGCCGGAAGGCGGGCCGCTCACTTGTCGGAAGGCAGCGGGAAGGCCAGCACCTCGCCGGTCATGGCGAAGTGGTTCAGCAGCTCGACGTTGCGCACCTTGACGTGGTCGCGCTGGATCTCGACGCCGAGCTGGCGCAGGCGCTTCAGGGCGCGCGAGAAGCTCTCCGGCTTCATGCCGAGGCGGGCGGCT
>CAZXTT010000034.1:0-2520 GCA_964643775.1 uncultured Rhizobiaceae bacterium
CGGCTGGCCGAGGCGGCGGGCTGGGACGAGGAGATGCTGGCCATCGAGCTGCAGGCCCTGATGGAGGAGGACTTCGATCTCGACATCACCGGCTTCGATGCCGAGGAGGTAGACAGGCTGCTGGCGGGGCTGGAGACGCAAGAGGGCGGCAACACGGACGATGACGCCGTTCCGGAGGTCGAGGAGAACCCGGTCTCGAAGCCGGGCGATCTGTGGATCCTCGGCGAGCACCGCCTGTTGTGTGGTGACGCCACGCGGCTCGATCACGTGGAGCGGGTGCTTGACGGTGCGCTGGCCGACATGTGCTTCACCGACCCGCCCTACAACGTGAACTATGGCGAAAGCGCCAAGGACAAGATGCGCGGCAACAAGCGCAAGATCCTCAACGACAACCTGGGGGAGGAGTTCAGTCAGTTCCTGTATGATGTTTGCGTGAACATCCTCACCGTCACCAAGGGCGCGGTCTATGTCTGCATGTCCTCATCGGAGCTGCACACCCTGCACGATGCCTTCGTCAAGGCGGGCGGACACTGGTCGACCTTCATCATCTGGGCCAAGAACGTCTTCACCTTGGGCCGGGCCGATTACCAGCGCCAGTATGAGCCTATTCTCTATGGCTGGAAGGAGGGGCTGGATCATTATTGGTGCGGAGCGCGCGATCAGGGCGATGTATGGTTCGTCAACAGGCCCGCCAGGAACGAGCAGCATCCCACCATGAAGCCGGTGGAACTGGTGGAGCGGGCCATCCGCAACTCCTCGAAGAGCCGGGACATCGTGCTCGATCCGTTCGGCGGCTCCGGCTCGACGCTGATTGCCTGCGAGAAGACTGGCCGCTCGGCGCGCCTGATTGAGCTTGATGCCAAATATGTCGACGTTATCATCCGCCGCTGGCAGGAGTTCAGCGGCAAGAGCGCCGTGCTGGCGGAAAGCGGCAAGATCTTCGATGAGTTGGCCGCCACATAGGCAGCAGGTTCAGGCGGTCTGCCTTTCTGCTTCAAGGCCCTTTGTCGCCAGCCAGATGGCCTTCGGGATGGGCTTTTCGCCACTGTCGTAATAGGCGACCATGCGTCGGCTGATCCCGAGCGCCTCGGCAGCGCCGGAGAGTGAAAGGTTCATGCGCTTGCGCCATTCGCGGAACTGTTTGGCGGACATGGCCGCGCCGGACTGTTCCTGCGCCAAGCGCCAGAGGGTATCCGCCGAGCAGTCGATTTCGTCGCTCCAGCGGATGGCCCAGCCGTAATCGGCGACCTCGACCTTGCCAAAGAGATCGCCTTCCCGCAGGGGACGGAAGACCTTGAGCCGATGTATCAGATCACCCAGGTCGATTATGTCTTTCGACCCGTTGGCCCAGGTGACCTCGAGGGTAAAATCCGCATCTGCGGGCTTCGCTTGCGAAATGCGCGGTTCCTTCATGAGGTCAATCCCTTTCGTTCAGCTCGATCCACTTGAGCGATAGCTCGGCCTTGTTGCGCTCTGCCCATTCAAGCGCCACGCGAACCTTGTTCACATGGCGAGCGCCGCGCAAGATTTCCATTGTGGCGATCGTGACCTGCACATCGAATTCAGGCGACAGGATATGAAAATGCGGCGGATTATGATCTCCGGCATATATACATATCCTGCAATGGCCAAAACCCTTGACCGTCGGCATCCAGCGATCCTTTGTCCTGACAACAGGCTAGTGCAACAGTTGCACTAGTTCAAGGGGAAATACCGACAGGTGGCGGCAGCCACCTGCAAAGGGTGGAGACAGGCTTGTCGGCCAGCAGCTTCGGTTCAAGAAAAAAGCGCCGCCCCGATGCTTCGGGCGACGCTTGTAGGATCCTTTGCCCTTCAGGGGCTTGAGCTTGCGTTGCCGATAAAGCGGTGCGGCAAGCGCCCGGGCAGTGGGATTGCGCGGTTTTGGCGGTGGATGTTTGCGTTTGTTCATGGCGTCGGTTCCTTGGTTGGGGCGTTTCATTGGCCGATGTCGTCGAAGAAATCAAGCGCCGACATGCCTTCACCAGCCCGGGGTTATCTTAGGCCTTTTCAGATGCCAGCCACCGTTTCGGTGTATTCACTTTGGCCTTGTCGCTTCCGCTGGCTGGAAGTGTCCGGCTTCTTCTCATGGGAACGTTCACTGCTCATGATCAGGCTGCTTCCACGTTGATGACCAGGCGCTGCCCCATGGCGCGCATGGCTTCATCGAGGCGCTCGATCTTGGTGGCGTGATGCGGATCCAGAATGCGCCGCACCTCGGCCTCGCGCACGCCGAGGCGGCGCGCCAGTTCCGTCTTGGTGATGCCAAGCTCGCGCCAGCGGATGTAGACGGCAAGCTTTGCCGCCAGCAGTGGTGAAACCGTCACCACATGCCCGCCTTTTCCGCGTCCGGCGGATGGCGCGGGGATGTCCTCGCCATCCTTCATGCGCCCGGCCAGCGCCACCTCGAGGGCATCGGCGGCCATCTCGAGAGCCTCCTCCTCGCTCGCGCCGGAGGTGATTGCTTCCGGAACATCGGGGAAGGTCACTAGATATTCGCCG
>CAZXTT010000035.1:0-2380 GCA_964643775.1 uncultured Rhizobiaceae bacterium
CACGGCAAGGGCCGCCGAGCCACCCTCGAGGGCGGCGATCTTGCCCTCCAGCGCCTCCTGGGTGGGGTTCATGATGCGGGTGTAGATGTTGCCGAATTCCTTCAGCGCGAACAGGTTGGCGGCGTGCTCGCTGTCGCGGAACACGTACGAGGTGGTCTGGTAGATGGGCGTTATGCGCGCCCCGGTGGCCGGATCGGGCTGTTGCCCGGCATGAATTGCCAGCGTGCCGAAACCGGGCTTGCGTTCATCGCTCATGGTGTTTCCCTCCCTGGATAAAGGTATGCCGTCGCTTGCGATGGAGGGAGCTTAACATCAGTGCGGATAAAAACACAAGACGTTCGTTAAAAAAAACGCAAGGTGATGGCCGGGGCGGGGGGATCAGTGTTTTCCGCCGATTTTGAAGCCCCTGTCATTGGGCATGATGACGAGCATCGCCAGCATGGTTGTCAGCATGGCCAGAAAGCCCACCCAGGCATGGGGCGCGAGGGCCGGGATGCCGCTGAGCAACAGGCCGTCGTTGCCGCCTGGAATTAGCGGGGAGGCCGCGCCCATCAGCGCACCACCGGCAAGGCTGGCCAGGGCGGGGCGTGGGCGCGGGAGACGCCAGTGAAAGCGGTTGTTGCCTGTCGCCGCGGTTATTCCTCCGGCTACCATGGCCAGTGTTGTCAGCACCGCGGTCATGGTTGGTCCGGAGGGGACAAGGCCCCATGAATTATAGCCGGCGCGGATGAGCACGGCAGCGAAATCCCAGCCGCTGACGGCGGCGAACAGCCCGCCGCCGCCGATACCCAGCACCATGGCGATGAACAGAAACCGCAAGGGACGCCGCTTCCCGCCGCGCAGATCGACCGCCAGCGCCAGCACGGTAATGAAGGCGACCAGCCCGGCCATGATGAACCATCCGCCCGGTTGCGCGGCTGGTGGCGGCAGGTTGGCTGCCGGGGTCAGGTGGGGCAGCGTGGCGCGGACGCCCACCGCTCCCGCCACCATGCCGATCAGCGTGGCTATGTATGTCATGTCGCCGCCGGTGAGCTGCACGAACGTGCCGAACACGCAGCCACGGTTGAGCCATGCGCCAATGCCCAGCATGAGGCCGCCGGTGAGCGCCAGCAGCCAGTATTCATGGGTGGTGCTGATGCGCAGATCCCGGGGCCATATCCATGCCAGCGGCACCACCACCAGCGCCGTGAAGGCCGCCGCCCCGAGGAATGCAAGCAGGCGCTCCACGCGGCGTTCGCGGACGATCTGCAGGGCGGCCGCATAAGTGCAAAGTCCGCCGTATTTCATGGCATAGCCAACCGCGAAGGCGGTGAGGACGAGGATGGCTTCCGGCATCATCGGGGTTTAGAAACCTCGCGGGCAAATTCACGGCGGATCAACGCCAGCTTGGGGTCGATGTGGTCGCGGCAAAAAGGGCGCCGCGGGTTGGTGCGATAATAGTCATGAAAGCGCGCATCGGAAGCCCTGAATCCGGCGAAGGGCAAGACCCGTGTGATCAGGCACTGCCCCATTCGCTTTTGCAGGCGCGCCAGGATATGGCGCGCGGCCCCGGCCTGTTCCTCGCCGAAGGCATATATGGCGCTGCGATATTTTCCCCGCATGCGGTGGTCGCTGGTGGCGGCATGGGTGCGGACATGAACCTCAATGATGGTTTCCAGGGGTATGCATCGCGGCTCGAAATGCACGATTACCGCTTCCGAGAAGGCGTCGTGCGGCGGCGTGGAGCGGATGAAGCCCTGCTCCACCCTTTCCACGCAGCGCAATGCCTGGAACACGGCCTCGGTGCACCAGTGGCAGCCGCCGCCCAGTCCGATACGCATCATTCCTCCGGCAATATCCAGTCCGGCCTTGGGAAGTGGCAGGTGTAGCCTTGCGGGTAGCGTTGCAGGTAGTCTTGGTGTTCCGGCTCGGCCTCCCAGAAGTCGCTCGCCGGGGTGACCCTGGTCACCACCGGGGCGGGCCACAGGCCGGAGGCGTTTACATCCTCTATTGTCTCGAGCGCGACCTTCCGCTGTTCCTCGCTGGTATGAAAGATCTCCGAGCGGTAGGAGGGGCCGATGTCGTTGCCCTGCCGGTTTTCCGTCGTCGGGTCGTGGATCTGGAAGAAGAATTCCAGCAGCTCGCGGTAACTGGTCAGCTCATTGTCGAATTCCACCTCGATGGCCTCGGCGTGATTGCCGTGGTCGCGGTAGGTGGCATTGGGGGTGTCGGGGTCGCCGGTGTAGCCCACCCGCGTTCTCAGCACGCCGGGGCGGGCGCGGAACAGCTCCTGCATGCCCCAGAAGCAGCCGCCGGCGAGGATGGCCCTTTCGATCGCCATGTCAGCCTCCCTTCACCAGCTCGATGTATTCGCCATAGCCTTGCTCCTCCATCTCCTCCA
>CAZXTT010000036.1:0-3472 GCA_964643775.1 uncultured Rhizobiaceae bacterium
TGCAGGGTATTTGACGCCCGAAGGGTTGCCGGAGAAAAAATCGGCATGAGCCGCATGACTTTCATTTTCCATCTCTTTTCGATCCATGCCGATTTTCTCTCCGGCAACTGGCGCCATGCATTTATTGAGACCAGACCCTAAATTAAAGTGGTTAGTTACTAAGCACATATGCTGTTATCCAAGACAGCCTATAATATTTTACCAAGATGTTGTCCTACGCTTTCGGTGAGAACACGCAGGTCATCGGCCAAGAGGTGAGCATAGCGTTGGGTGGTCTGGCTTTGGGTATGGCCCAGGAGGGCGCCAATTTTGGGCAGGGAGCCGCCTTGTCTGGCCGCCAATGATGCAAAGGTGTGGCGCAGGTCATGCAGGCGCACATCATCCAGCCCCGCGCGCTTGCGAATGCGGCGCCAAGGCTTCTGCAGGTTTACCAAATGGCTTCCTTCCTTGTGGCCGCAAATGACGTATAGATTGCCAGGTTGGCGCGGGAGTTCTTCCAAGAGTTTTCTGGCATGGGTGCTCAGCACGATGGCTTTTTTGCCGGTCTTGGAATCCGGCAGCAGCAGCAGCCCTCTTTCCAGATCCACATAATCCCAGCGAAGGGAAAGAATTTCATTCAGGCGAGCGCCGGTGAATATCAGCAGCCGGATGGCCGCCACCACATATATGCTGTTGCGCTCCTCGAGCTCCTGCTGAAGGCTTTCCGCCAACCTGCGCAACTCTCCTTCCGCCAGGAATCGTTCGCGTCTGTTCTCGGGATATTTTCTGATACCTTTCACCGGATTGGAGTGCTGTGGGCGCAATCCCTTGACCTCTGCCCAGTTCATGAACTTGGAAATCACCGCTAGGCAGACATTGGCAGTGCGTGGCTTGTCCTTCAGCTTGCGGTGCAGGGCATTTACATCATCGAGGGTGATGTCACTCAATGACTTCCTTCCCATGTAGGGGGATATATATTCCCCATACAGGCGCCGATATTCCTGCTGGGTGCGAGGTTTGAGTTTCTCGATATGCTCGCGCTCGAACACCTGCCAAATGGTGTCAGCAGCTTCCTTTGCCCGCTCGCGGCGTTTTTGCTCAACCGGATCAATGCCCTCAGCGATCATCGCCAGTATTTTTCGTGCTGCCTTACGGGCACTCTCCGGTGTCCAGGGTCCTCCATGCCTGCCGATGGTGACGATTTTCTGCCGCCCCTTAAGGCGTGTCTTAACGATGTAGGAAATTGCCTTTTTCTGCCTCCTGGCCCCGAAGCCGATGACCTTGTCATCCCAAATCGCCTGCCCAGGCTGAAGAGCCTTCACCGCCGTGAGTGTAACGCGCTTGCGCATGGTAATTTTCTCCATTTAGATACCTATTAGATACCACACAAGCGTAAATTCATGCAATCTTATGAGCGCTAAAAAAGATTTTCGTATTTGTTATCAAAGGGATTTAATGGCATGGGAGAGATCATGAAAACTACAAACCCCTGACTTTTAATCAGTGGGTCGCAGGTTCGATTCCTGCCGGGCTCACCAATAATTTCAATTGATTATTGGAATTTCACTCACCCATAACTTTCCTGCGGATACCATCGAAACCGATATGGCTTTCACCTGACACGCCGCGGCCACGCATTCATTAATTCCACCGGCCCGATTCCATTGAACGGATAGCCTTGTTTACTATTGGCAAGGGGCATTGCGCCGCCGATGGTGCAAAAGAGCCCGCCAGAATGACCCAATTTGATTGGAAAATGCTCTGGTTTCCTCGTTCCATGCTTTGCGTATCACCCGCTCAAGGGCTTTCAAAGGCATCCGGACGCCCCCAGAAAGAGGTCATTCCGGGGGTTGTGAGATTCACTTCCCCAAGAGTGCTGTTGAAGCAACCGGAAGGCACTCTAAGCAGCCAGACAAGGCCCGCAGCGGCAAAAAGGATCCCTAAGGGGCGTTTCCGGGGGTGCTCATCCGCTGGAAATTAATTGGTTGAGCGGGTTTTGATTCTGGCTATCTGGCAGCCTGCCGAAAAGGTGCATGAATCCCATGAGTTCCCCGCTTCTGACTTGCCAGTGGGCAATGGGGCAGGGGCTCACTCAGTGGCGGAAGTGGCGCATGCCGGTCAGCACCATGGCGAGGCCGGCCTCGTCGGCGGCGGCTATCACTTCCTCGTCGCGGATGGAGCCGCCGGGCTGGATGACGGCGGTGGCTCCGGCTCCGGCGGCTTCCAGCAGGCCGTCGGCGAAAGGGAAGAAGGCGTCCGAGGCGACGACCGAGCCTTTCACCTCCAGCCCCGCCTGGGCGGCCTTGATGGTGGCGATGCGGGCCGAGTTGACGCGGCTCATCTGGCCGGCGCCGACGCCTATGGTCATGTTGTCGCGGCAATAGACGATGGCGTTGGACTTGACGAACTTGCACACCTTCCAGGCGAAGAGCAGATCGCGCATTTCCTCGTCGGTGGGCTGGCGCCTGGTGACCACCTTCAGCTCCTTGTAGAGGGCAAGGTCGGCAGTCTGCACCAGCAGGCCGCCGTTCACGCGCTTGAAATCGAGCCGCTGGCCGGGCTCCCTTGGCCACTGGCCGCATTCCAGCAGGCGCACGTTCTTCTTTTTGGCCACGGCGGCGGCCGCCGCTTCCGACACCATGGGCGCGATTATGACCTCGACGAACTGTTTCTCGACGATAGCCGCGGCGGTCTTTTCGTCGAGCTCGCGATTGAAGGCGATTATGCCGCCGAAGGCCGATTCCGGATCGGTGGAGAAGGCGCGTTCGTAGGCTTCGAGCAGGTCGTCGCCGAGGGCCACGCCGCAGGGGTTGGCGTGCTTGACGATGACGCAGGCGGGGGCCTCGTCGAACTGCTTGACGCATTCGAGCGCGGCGTCGGTGTCGGCGATGTTGTTGTAGGACAGCTCCTTGCCCTGAAGCTGGCGGGCGGTGCTGACGGAGGGTTCGTCCGCGCCCCTGGCGTCGATGTAGAAGGCGGCGCGCTGGTGGGGGTTTTCGCCGTAGCGCATGTCCTGCTTCTTGGTGAAGGCGGCGGTGAAGGTGCGCGGCATGGCGGCATCGGGGTCGTCGGGGTTCTCCACCACCGCGCCCAGCCAGTTGGAGATGGCGGCGTCATAGGCGGCGGTGCGGGCATAGGCCTTCTGGGCCAGCTTGCGGCGGAACTTGGCGCAGGTCGCGCCGCCGTGCTGGGCCATGTCGCCGAGCAGCTTGTCGTAATCGGCGGGATCGACAACCACGGCCACCGAAGCGTGGTTCTTGGCGGCGGCGCGGATCATGGCCGGGCCGCCGATGTCTATGTTCTCCACGCAGGTGTCGTAATCGGCCCCGGATGCCAGCGTCTCCTCGAAGGGGTAGAGGTTGACCACCAGCAGGTCGATGGGCTCGATGGCGTGTTCCTTCATGGCCGCCTCGTGCTCGGCGTTGCCGCGCACCGCCAGCAGGCCGCCATGCACCGCCGGATGCAGGGTCTTCACCCGCCCGTCCATTATCTC
>CAZXTT010000037.1:0-4122 GCA_964643775.1 uncultured Rhizobiaceae bacterium
CCGTGGCGGGTGCTCACCGTGGTGCCCTCGATGAGCGGCAGCAGGTCGCGCTGCACCCCCTCGCGCGAAACGTCGCCGCCGCGCACCTGGTCGGAACGGGCGCAGATCTTGTCTATCTCGTCGAGGAAGACGATGCCTGAATTTTCCACCAGCTCGCGGGCGCCGTCGATTATGCTTTCCTCGTCGAGCAGCTTGTCGCTCTCCTCGGCGATCAGCACGTCATAGGAATCGGCCACCTTCATGCGCCGCTTCTTCATGCGCGGGGCGAAGGCCTTGCCCAGCAGGTCGGTTATGTTGATCATGCTCATGCCGCCGCCGGGCTGGCCGGGGATGTCCATCATCGGGGCCACCGGCGAGGTGTCGGCCACATCCAGCTCTATCTCCTTGTCATCGAGCTGGCCGGAGCGCAGTTTCTTCAGGAAGGATTCGCGCGTCGCCGCCGAGGCGGAGGGGCCTACCAGCGCCTCCAGCACGCGCTTTTCGGCGTTTTCGTGGGCCTTGTCGCGCACTTCCCGGCGCTTTTGCTCGCGCACCAGGGCGATGCCGGCCTCCATCAGGTCGCGCACTATCTGCTCCACGTCGCGGCCCACGTAGCCGACCTCGGTGAAGCGGGTGGCTTCCACCTTGATGAAGGGGGCATTGGCCAGCCGCGCCAGGCGGCGGGCTATCTCGGTCTTGCCGACGCCGGTGGGGCCGATCATCAGGATATTCTTGGGCATTACCTCATCGCGCAGCGGCGGCTTTATCTGCTTGCGCCGCCAGCGGTTGCGCAGGGCTATGGCGACGGCCTTCTTGGCATCGTCCTGGCCGACGATGAAGCGGTTCAGCTCGCTGACGATCTGGCGTGGGGTCAGTTCGCGGGCCTCTGTGGCGGCTGTGTTTCCCATGACAAGTCCTTTCCTGCCGGCGGATATGCACCAATGCGGCGGCGGGCGCAAGCATTGCCCGGAAGGCGGCCCGCCGCGCCGGAAAAAACATGCGGCGGCGGGCATTTTTCGTATTGGCAAGCGGGCGCAATGGGCATAGAGGAGATTCTGCTACGTTTTTTGCATGGCCAAAGGAGTATCAAGCCATGCCGGAATTGCCCCCGCCCTCCCGCGTATTGCACCGCTCCATGACCCATGCCCTGCCGCGCGCCGTGCGCGCCGAGGGGGTTTACATATACGACGCCGACGGCAAGGCTTATCTCGATGCCTCCGGCGGGGCGGCCGTGTCGTGCCTCGGCCATGGCCATCCGCGGGTGATCGCGGCCATCCGCGAGCAGCTCGAGGCCATGCCGTTCGCCCATACCGCCTTTTTCACCAACGACGCGGCGGAAGAGCTGGCGGAAATGCTCTCAAGCCGCGCCCCCGGCGGCCAGTGGCGGGTCTATTTCCTCTCCGGCGGCTCCGAGGCCAACGAGGCGGCCATGAAGCTGGCCCGCCAGATACAGATAGAGCGCGGCTTCGGGGAGAAGGATCACTTCATCTCGCGCCGCCAGAGCTATCACGGATCGACCATCGGCTGCATGTCCATATCGGGGCGCACCCCGATCCTCGGCGGCGCATACCCCAACAAGAACCCCTTCGGCCCCATGCTCATGCCGACGGCGCGCAAGATAGTGCCGTGCTATGAATACCGCTGGCGGCGGCCGCATGAATCACGGGATGATTACACCGCCCGCGTATCCGGGGCGCTTGAAGAGGCGATAATGGACATCGGGCCGGAGCGCACGGCGGCCTTCATCGCCGAGACGGTGGTCGGGGCCACCCTTGGCGCGGCCCCGCCGACGCCGGGCTATTTCCGCGCCATCCGCGAAACATGCGACCGCCACGGCGTGCTGCTGATCATGGACGAGGTAATGTGCGGCATGGGCCGCTGCGGCACGCTCTTCGCCTTCGAGCAGGACGGCATCGTGCCCGACATAATCACCTTGGCCAAGGGGCTGGGCGGCGGCTATCAGCCTATCGGGGCGATGATGGTGCGCGAAGAGATAATTGCCGAGGTGGAGAGGAACACCGGCGCCTTCGCCCATGGCCACACCTATGTCGGCCATGCCACCGCCTGCGCCGCCGGGGTTGCTGTGCTGAAGGTGTTCGACGAGAGCGGCCTGGTGGAGCGCTCCATGGCCATGGGCGGGCGCCTGTTGGAGATGCTGAACGAACGCTTCGCCGATCATCCGCACATAGGCGACATTCGCGGGCGGGCCATGTTCCGCGGACTGGAGCTGGTGGCCGAGCGGGAAAGCAAGGAGCCCTTCCCGGCTCAATGGCGGCTGGCGGCGCGCATCAAGGCCAAGGCCATGGAGCATGGCCTTATCTGCTATCCCATGGGCGGGACGAAAGACCGCTTCAGCGGCGACCATGTATTGCTGGCCCCGCCGTTCATAATGGATGAAGGCCAGATGGGCGAACTGGTGGACAAGCTGGGCCGCGCCATGGACGACGCCATAGCCGAGGCGCGCGCTCATTCCTGAGTGGTCTGTTCCTGTTCCGACACCTTGCCGTTTTCCAGCCGCAACACCTTGTCGGCCACCTTCAGCCAGGCGTCGTTGTGGGTTATGGCGATTATGGTCATCTGGCCACCGGATAGCTGGCCGATCTGGTTTACCAGGCGCTTTTCGGTATCCGGGTCAAGGGCCGAGGTCACCTCGTCAAGGATGAGCAGGCGTGGCTGGCGCACCAATGCGCGGGCCAGTGACAGGCGCTGGCGCTGGCCGCCGGAAAGGCGCACCCCGCGCTCGCCGAGGTCGGTGTCCAGCCCCTCCGGCAGTTCCTCGACGAATCCCTTCGCCCCAGCCATCTCCAGGGTCCGCCATATGGCGTCGTCGTCGGCTTTCGCGCCGAGGGTGATATTGTCGCGCACCGAGCCGGAGAGCAGCACCAGGTCCTGCGGCACATAGCCGATCATGCCCCGCCAGCGGGCCAGGTCGATATCCTCCAGCGGCGTATCGTCGATGACTATGCGCCCGGCATTAGGCCTGTATAGGCCGGTCACCAGGTCGATGATGGTGGTCTTGCCGCTGCCGGAGGGGCCGATGATGACGCTGACACGGCCAGCGGGAACGACGAATGAGGCCCCGCTCAGCACCGGCTTGTCGGTATAGGAGAAATCCACCCCCTCGAAGGCTATGGCCTTGTCGAGCGAGGGGGCGGCCTTGCCGGAGAAACTCTCGCGGTGGGCATGGGCGGAAGCTATGAGCTTCTCTATCCGTTCGAGATAAGGGGCGTGCTGGGCGGTCGCCTGCAAGGTGCGCTGGGCGCGCGAGAAGGTCTTGACGATACTGAGCATGAGGCCGGCCACCATGCCCACCTCCACCACCGGCATCTTCAGCCACATGACGGCCACCGAGAGCAGCGAGAAGACGAGCAGCAGGGCTGATATGTTCTGCAGGGCGGAAAGCCCGTAGGAGGTCATGAAGGTGCGCCGCCGCATGAGGCGCAGGCGATCGATGAATCTCTTGAGCAGGGGGCGGATATTGTCCTCCAGCCCCATGGCCTTGATGGTCTTGATGGATTACTGGATGTCGGTGAAGCTGGAGGAAAGCCCCGCCGCCGAGCCGGCCAGCTTGCCGCCATACTTGTGGCTGAGACGGATGAGGATGAGCAGGGGGCCATAGAGCAATGCCCCCAGCACCAGCATGCCGCCGGCCAGCAGAGGCGAGATGAAGATGACCAGCAGCACGTAGATGAGGGAGCGCAGGAACAGGGTGAGGGCAAACACCGAGGAAGTCAGGGCGCTGGTGGCGTTTTCCGGGAACTGGGCCAGTGAAACGGCCATGCCGCCAGTCTGTTGGGCGTGATACCAGGGCAGGCGGGCGCGCACTATGGCGTCCATCATGCGCATGCGATAATCGGCCGCCAGGTCGGTTATCATGAAGCCGGCGTAGATGTTTATGGCGTAGCCAGCCACTTCGCGCAGGATAAGGGCGGTGGCGGAAATCAGCATCAGCGGCACCAGCTCCAGCGGCAGGCCGAGCATGTGCAATATGTCGGCCATGGCCTGGGCCAGCGGCGAGGCATTCTCGCCTATGTTTCCTTCGGCGGCCAGCAGCAAAAGCGGCAACAGGGTGGCCAGCCCCACCCCCTCCAGAAAGCTGTTGATCAGCATCAGGAAAACCAGCAGGACCGCCCGGCCCTTTCC
>CAZXTT010000038.1:0-1619 GCA_964643775.1 uncultured Rhizobiaceae bacterium
CGTCACCGCGGTGGTGACCACGGCGCGCCATTCGCCGCTCGGCTCGGCGGTCATGGCCAAGGCGGCCTCCGGGGCGCTGGAGCATGTGCCCTTCGTCAAGGTGACCAACCTGGCGCGGGCCATGGACGAGCTGAAGGATTATGGCTTCGAGATATTCGGCCTCGACAGCGACGCGCCCGGGATGCTCGATTGCGCCATGGACGTGCCCGACGCGGCGGCCATCGTGCTGGGGGCGGAGGGCAAGGGCCTGCGGCAACTGACGCGCGGCAAATGCGATCACCTGGCGCGCCTGCCGCTGCCGGGGCCCATCCGCTCGCTAAACGTGTCCAACGCCGCGGCCATCGCCCTTTACGCCATGACGCGCGCGGCGTAAAAGATTGGCGCTTTATCCATGGCCCATGGACGACATGCGCGGGCGTGGCGAAATGGTAGACGCTGCGGACTTAAAATCCGCTGGGCCTGGTCCCGTGTGGGTTCGAATCCCACCGCCCGCACCATTTTATTTGTCTCACGCTAACGGCCCTACGGGCCGAACGCTCCGACGGGGCGGCGCAGGGGCGCCGGCGCGCAATTCGCGCGCTCCCGCCGCGCCGGGGGCGCGGCTTGAACGGAGACTCTTTTTGATATGTTGGAGGACTGCCAACGGCAGGTTCGCTTGCGCTCACGCCGGGTTTTATATCGCTCACGCTAACAGCCCTGCGGGCTGAACGCTCCGCGGGGGCGGCGCAGGGGCGCCGGCGCACGGTCGTGCGCTCCCGCCGCGCTGGTGCGCGGCTTGGGGGAGACTCTTTTTGGGAGGTTGGGGAGAGGGGGTGCGAAAAAGCTTGCCAAGGGGGTGTGTGGGGGGCAATTTGGGGGTGGGTTCAATTGTTATCGGGCGATCCATGCGCAAGGCCAGGTATAATATCGGTGACGTGGTGCGGCATCGGGTGTTTCCCTTTCGGGGGGTGATATTCGATGTGGACGCGGAGTTTTCCAATACCGAGGAGTGGTGGCTGTCCATTCCCGAGGAGGTGCGCCCGCGCAAGGATCAGCCGTTCTATCACCTGCTGGCGGAAAATCCCGAGGAAGGGGAATACATCGCCTACGTGTCGGAGCAGAACCTCGAGCCCGATACATCCGGCGAGCCGGTCGAGCATTCACAGGTGGAGGATTTCTTCGCCCGCTTCAATCCCGACCGCAATGCCTACGAAATGCCCGCCGAGGCCATAAACTGAGGGCAGGGCCGGCATCACCACCTGCCCCCGCGGCGGTTGGCCACGGCAGGGAATCCTCGTGTTTGTTGTCAGGCGGCTGGTTGTGGCCGGTCCATGCCGGGGGGCTGCTTCCCGCGCGTCATGGTGTGCCTTGCGCCTAAGTCCCTTGCCCCGTCCAGGCCGAGCCGCCGCAAGGCCCATGCGGTGGCGAAAAACACCGCCGCGCCGGCGATTATGTCCACCATGTAGTGGCCGCCGTAAACCGGCGTGGCGAGAATTACCAGCGCCGCCAGCAGCGCCGAGGGCCAGAACAGCAAGGTGCCGCGCAGGCTCCAGGGCGCGATGAGCGCCATTATGGTGTGGAAGCTGGGCAGCGCCACTATGCCCATCATCCTGGTCATGTCGATGACCCTCATCTCGCCG
>CAZXTT010000039.1:0-2589 GCA_964643775.1 uncultured Rhizobiaceae bacterium
GCGCGCCAGCGAGACGAAGCGCGACGGCACGCAGACGGCGGCCACGTCGCCATGGGGCGTGCGGGCCCGCGCGCACAGCCTGCGCACGTCGTCCTCCCCCATGCCATCGGCCAGGTGGGTCAGCTCGAGAAGCTCCAGCACCGTTTGCGCCAGCTTGCGCCTGTCATCAAAAGCCACCGTTATCCTCCCTGACATGTCGCGATGAAACCAGACCCTGGGATTATATAAGCCCTGCGGCGGGGCCCTCATAAGGGATTTTCCACCCTCCGGCAAAATGCTCCGCACCCGGCAAATTGATTTTCATCAAGGTAAAGTGCGGCATTTTATCATTATCAAATGTAATCATGGGAAGTGGAGGGAAATCCATGGACAAGGCGGCCCTGGTGATTGCCGAGAAATGCAGGAACTGCGCCCTGCGCATCGATGATGCATTGATATGCGCCCAGATGTCGCCGGGAGAGCTTATCGAGCTGTCATCCCATTCCTTCCCCACCAATGTCGACCGCAAGCAGCAGGTCAACGCACGCCTGCTGGACCGCAACCCGATAATCGCCATCGTCGAGGGGGTCATCGGCCTGCAATACGTGCTCAAGGATGGCCGCCGTTCCATCGCCAGCCTGTTCTGGCGCGGCGACATCATAGACCTGCGGCGTCCCGACGGGCATGATGGCGGCGTGCTGGTGGCCCTGACACCGGCGCGGGTGTGTTCGCTCAATGTCGAGACATATGACAAGCTGACGCGCGAGAACCCGGATGTGCGGGCGGTGGTGATCGACAACATGCGCGAGCAGATCCACCATGCCTCCGATCATTCGGTTGACCTGGGCAAGAAATCGGCGCCGGAGCGGCTGGCGGCCTACATCTTCGAGTGCCGCCGCCACCAGCTGGGCGGCAAGGAATGCCGCACCGTCGATCTGGCCTTGCAGCGCTCGGACATAGCCGATTATATGGGCCTGCAACCGGAAACGGTTTCGCGCGGCTTCAAGGAGCTGGAACGGCGCAAGCTGATAGAGCTCAAGGGGCGCTCGAAGCTGATAATCCATGACAAGGCAGCCTTGCGCCAGTTGGCCAACGGTTCACCGCAAGAAACCAGCGCATGAACGACCGCGAAAGCACCGGCAACAGCAACGGCTCCGGAGGAACCGGCAAGCGCCCTGCCCTGTTGCTGGTCAACCTGGGCACGCCGGAGAGCACTTCCACGGCGGACGTGCGCGCCTACCTGCGCGAGTTTCTCTCCGACCGGCGGGTGGTGGAGATGCCGCGGCCCCTGTGGTGGCTCATCCTCAACGGCGTCATCCTGCCCTTCAGGCCGAGGAAATCGGCCGCCGCCTATGAAAAGATCTGGAACCACGAGGCCGGCGAATCGCCGCTGAAGACCATAACCCGCGCCCAGGCGGAGAAGCTGGGGCGGCGGCTTGAGGGGGTGGCGCGCGTCGACTGGGCCATGCGTTACGGCAAGCCGTCCATCGCCGGCCGCCTGAAGGCGCTGATGGAGGAAGGACACGAGCGCATCGTGGTGTTTCCGCTCTACCCGCAGTATTCGGCCACCACCACCGGCACGGTGGCCGACGCGGTGGGCGACGCGCTGAAGGAAATGCGCCATCAGCCCACCATCCGCTTCGTGCCGCCATATTACGATCACCCGGCTCATGTCGCGGCCCTGGCGGATATCCTGCGCGCCCGCATGGAGGCCCTGCCCTGGCGGCCGGACAGGATAATCGCCTCCTATCACGGTCTGCCACAGTCATTCATCGACAAGGGCGATCCGTATCAGCGGCAATGCGAGGAAACATCGCGGCTGTTGGGCGAGGCGCTGGGTCTGCCGGAGGATTACCTGATCACCACCTACCAGTCGCGGCTGGGGCGGGCCGAATGGATCAAGCCCTACACGGCGGAAACCATGGAGCAACTGGCGCGGCAGGGAGTGAAGAACCTGCTGGTGACCACCCCGGCCTTCGCCGCCGACTGCCTCGAGACGCTGGAGGAGATAGCCATCGGCGGCGCGGAGATATTCCACGCCGCCGGGGGAGAGAACTTCGCCACCGCCGCCTGCCTCAACGACTCCACTCCCGGCATGGACATGCTGGAACAGATCGCCCACCGGGAGCTGAGCGGCTGGGTGTGATGGATTTATTCCTTGTTGCCTTCGGGCGCGGGTGGCTCGCCGGCCGCCCGGGGCGGCGGCTGGTCGCCGGGTGAGGCCCCGTCCATGGGCTGGTCGCCGTATGGCTGTTCGGCCTCCGGCGGCGGGCCGTCCGCGGCCGGGCCGGAAGCCACCGAGAAGCAGGCATGGTAGGTTTCGCGCTTCATGCCGCGGCTTTCGGCGCATTCATCGAACAGCTTCAGCTCCTCCAGCTTCTCGTAGTGCATGTATGGCGAGATCAGGAAGCGCGTCTTGCCGCCGGGCGAGTTGCCCAGCCGGTCGAGCTGTCCCTTCATCTCCGGAGCCATGGCATAGATGGCCTTTTGCAGGCGGTCGTCGGGGATGAAATTGTCCGGCAACTGGTCGAAGGGGCCGTCGAAATAGTTGTTGACCATGGAGTTTCCGGCATAGATGCCGATGAGGATCTTGCGCGGGGCATACTTGTC
>CAZXTT010000040.1:0-3254 GCA_964643775.1 uncultured Rhizobiaceae bacterium
GGGTGCCCGCGGCGGCACAGGCGCCACCGGCGGCACAGGCGCGGCAGGTGTCGCGGTGTGCTTCGTGCCGGGGCGGGCGCAGATCAGCTTGTCCCCATCGGCGGCCACCTTGCGCACCGTCCATCCGGAGGGCACGACGTGCTCATCCGGGTAGCGCTGCCAGCCGCGCGGGCAATGGTGGCTCTTGCGCACCGGCTTCTTGCGCCCGCAGACGATGGCATCCTTGCCCCTGCCGACGGTTTTCGCCTCCCAGCCCTTCGGAGGCCGCCATCCCCTGACCTGTGCGGTCCAGCCGGGCGGGCAGCTGACCTTTGGCGCGGAAAACAGCACGATAGGCCTGGCAGGCAGAACCGGCGCGCAGTTGGAATTGTTTCCGTTCACGTCCGGATCATCGATGCTCACTCCGGACAGGCTGGCGCAATTGAGCGACCCCGGAGGCGTTCCGTCAGGCACGAAAATGACGAGTTCTATCCATTCGGTGTCGCCGGGAAGAATATTCGCGCCATTGAGAGTGCAGTCCAGCACGCCGCCATTGCTCTGGCAGCTCCAGCCGCCCGAGGAGGCCGCAGGTATGGACGTGACAATTGATCCGGGCGGCAATACATCGCGAATATCCACCTGGGGGGAGGAGATGACATTGCCGTTATTGGTGACAAGGATCCAGAACGAGCACAGGGAGCCACCCGGCGCGGGCACGCAGACATTGGGTATCTTGCTCACTTCCAGATCCGGCCCCGGCGGATAGGCCCAGCCGCAGTCGGTATTGTCGGTGGGGTCGGGATCGCCGGGAATATCGGTGGTCGCGCAGTTCATGACCGTGACATCGGGGAATGCCGCCAGCCGCCGCACGGTGATGACCAGCGTTTCGCTCTGGCCGGGAAGCAGTGTCTGCGACTGAACGGAGTCACATATTATCTGGCTCCCCACGCCACCGGGCTGCACGCAATTCCAGCCTATGGAACCATTGGTGGCCGAAACGAACTCCACGTTGCCCGGAACCGTGTCGATAACGTTCAGCGGGCCCGAATATGGCGAAGCGCCAACATTGGTGATGGTCACCGTGTAGGTGCACAGGAATGCTCCCGCCACGACGGGATCAGGGCTGCACACCGTGTCGGCCTTGTTCACCTGAAGGTCGGCGTCCTGCGGCCACCACGGCGGCGGGGCCCATCCGGGCGGAGGCGTCCAGTCCACTGCCGGCTCCCAGCCGGGCCAGCTTTCCTCCATGTCATAACCGCCCTTTTCGTCCGTGCAATAGCGGTATACCTCCACATCGCCAACATGCCCGGTTTTTGCCGGATCGCCCTGCCGGCCGTCATAATCCACGTAGACGGCCGCCCATGGCGGAACGTTGCGGGGCCTGGTGATGCGTTCGTCATTTCCCTGCAAGCCATCCACGACCAGTTGTCCACCCTCGGACAAACTGGCCCGTTGCACGGGATCATTGCGCAGGGCGTCACCAGTGCTCCACAGCATGCGCTTGCACGAAAGCCCCACGCCGCCCGCCGCGTTGCGGTGCTCTCCCGGAAAGCCGATGGCATATTCCTCGGGCTCACGCACCCACTCTCCGTTCTGGTTGCGCGAATAGCGCAACACCCGGTTCTGGCCCGCGTAGTGGAACTTGGTGAAGTCACTGCTGCCCA
Organism: uncultured Rhizobiaceae bacterium; assembly: GCA_964643775.1. Classification (GTDB taxonomy): domain Bacteria; phylum Pseudomonadota; class Alphaproteobacteria; order Rhizobiales; family Aestuariivirgaceae; genus Thermopetrobacter. Next base: position 1,644 of record CAZXTT010000040.1, read on the forward strand.
GGATGCCGCCACGCTGGGCGAGGATCATGCGCCCCTCCGGGGTGAAAAGAATATCGGAGACGGGGAATCCCCCGGGCACCTGCTCGATCTCCACCCGCGCATCTTCGCCGAAGCGCCCCTGGTCGTCGATGCTCACGGACCAGATCTGCGGCCCGGCCTCGACGGCGTAATAGAGCCGCCCCTTGTAATAGGCCAGTCCCCAGACGCGGCGGCGCACGTCAGCCAGCCCCCAAGTGTCGGAGTTGTCGGCGTCAAATGCGTCGCTGGTAATATCGGCGCGGGCATTGGCGTCGCGCATCACGGGCTCAAGGCCGGCGGCCTTCCGGCCTTTCTCGCCGTGATCGTAAATCCCCAGCACATTGCCAGCCAGGTCGAGGCGATGGATCAGGCCGCTGTCCAGGTCGGACACATAGAGCTGGTAATGGGCGGGGTCGAAGGTGATGTTGCCCAGCCCCGCGCCACCGTTTTCCAGGTTGGCGAGCAGGCTGACCTGCCCGCTCTTGCCATCGATCTTCCAGATCGAGCCGGGGCCGCCTCCGGGGCCCCACTGTCCCGCCATGAAGCGGGCCTCCGGCTGACCGGCCTTGAGCGGATCAGGCTGGCCATCCCCGTCCCTGTCCGGCCCGCTGATATGCAGGCCATAGGCGGAGGTGGCGGTGGCATAGATATTGGGCGGATTGGCATTGTCCAGCGTCACGCCGAACACCTGCCCGATCTTTGATGCGGGCACCTCCAGCTTGATGGTCGGAGTAACGGCCTCCCCGCGGGCATCCTCCGGTTTGCCCTGCAAGGCCATGACCTTGAGGGAAATGCCCGAAACATCGATGCGCGGCGCGGCATTGCCGCCAATGCTTCCGGAGAAACCCGTCACCACGAGATCATCGGGCATGACTATGCCCTCGGCAGGCCCCTGCGGAGCCGCCGCCGGAGCCGCGCCCGCATCCTGGGCCATCGCGGGCGCGCCTGGGCCTACATGGAAAAGACATGCAAGCATGGCCAGAAGTGCAAAGGCCGGTCGGATGAAATCTCCGCCGGCCCGCCGCTGTCTTCCCGAGCATTTGATTGAAGGGGTTTGTCCGGTTGGGGTATGGCCCGAACCTCGCCATCCATGCGGTGCATGTCCGCCTTTTACAGGTTTCATCGCCTCCACCTCCTTTGTCTCCACGCCGGGAAACAGTCACGGCACGAGGCCCCCGCTCGTTCTCAACTTATACTTGAATGTAGTAAGCAGATCTCCACAAAACAGTGCATTCCTTCCATGATTTTAATATAATGAGCCACCTCATTACCGTCAATTCATCAAAGGTGTGAATTACAAGCGCATCAGTTGCTTTCGCATCATTACGTCACCTGCCGCCTCCATGCCGATTGGCGCGCTCTCCCTCTCCGGGGGCAGACGGGGGTTCTCCGCGGGCTGGCGGCAATGGAAATGGCGAGGTCCTGCTTCCCCGTGCCGCCGTCCCCCGGAATAAGCCGCAAGCTACGGACAAGCTAGCCTTCATATCGTTTGCCCACGGATTGTTGCAATAACCGGAAAGAAGGTGCCGAAGTGCAGATCTTTTCCATAGCATCACAGCGGGCGCAGTGGCTTGGCGCCAGGCTGGGCGTTAT
>CAZXTT010000041.1:0-20648 GCA_964643775.1 uncultured Rhizobiaceae bacterium
ATGTATGCCGCCGACCGCGCCGCCATGGAGGCCGGGGTGCCCGGCCCGGTGCTGATGGAGCGCGCCGGGCGCGCCGTGGCCGGGGCGGCCATGGAGCTGCTGAATGGGCGGCGCGGGCCGGTGCTGGTGCTGTGCGGCCCCGGCAACAACGGCGGCGACGGGTTCGTCGCCGCGCGCGTGCTGGCCGGGCGCGGCTGCCAGGTGGAGGTGGCGCTGCTGGGGGCGCGCGACAGGCTCAAGGGCGACGCGGCGCTTGCCGCCGCCGGCTGGGCGGGCGCGGTTGCGGCGCTGGACGACATGGACGGGGAGGAGCCGGGGCGCTTCCCGGTGGTCATCGACGCCCTTTTCGGGGCCGGGCTGGATCGCCCGCTGGCGGGGGCGGCGGCCGCCGCCGTCACGGCGCTCAACGAGGCGCGCCGCCGCGGGCTCGCCAAGGTGGTGGCGGTGGACGTGCCTTCCGGGGTGCATGGCGACAGCGGCCAGCCACCGGGCGGCGGGGTGGCGGTGGAGGCCGATGTCACCGTCACCTTCTTCCGCGCCAAGCCCGCCCACCTGCTGTTCCCGGGGCGCGCCTTGTGCGGCGAGGTGCGGGTGGCCGACATAGGCATTCCCGAGGCGGTGCTGGAGCGCATCGGGCCGGTGGCATGGGAGAACGGCCCGGCCCTGTGGCGCGCCGCGCTGCCCGGCCTGCCGGCGCGGGTTCACAAGTATGGCCGCGGTTCCGTGCTGGTGGCCAGCGGCGACGCCCTGCACACCGGCGCCTCGCGGCTGGCCGCCGTGGCGGCGCTCGAGGCGGGCGCGGGCGCGGTGACGCTCACCGGCGGGCGCGAGGCGCTGCTGGTTCACGCCGCCCATGTCACCGAGATAATGCTGGAGCCGCTGGAGAGCCCATCCGGGCTGGGCGCGGTGGCGGCCGCGAAGCACGCCAGCGCCATGATAATCGGCCCGGCGGCGGGAGTGGGCGAGGGCACCCGCGACCTCACCCTGGCGGCGCTCGCCGATGCCTCGATGGCGCTGGTGCTCGATGCCGACGTGTTCACCACTTTCGCCGCCGCGCCGGAAGAGCTTTTCGCCGCCATCAAGGCCGGGGAAGCGCCGGTCGTTCTCACCCCCCACGAGGGCGAGTTCGCCCGCCTGTTCCCCGACCTGGTGGAAGGGCCCGGCAAGCTTTCGCGCGCGAAGGAGGCCGCGGCGCGGGCCGGTTGCGTGGTGGTGCTGAAAGGCCCCGACACGGTCATCGCCGCCGCCGACGGGCGCGCCGCCATCAACGCCAACGCGCCGCCGTGGCTGGCCACCGCCGGCAGCGGCGACGTGCTGGCCGGGATGACGGGGGCGTTGCTGGCCCGCGGCATGGAGCCCTTCGCCGCCGCCGCGGCTGCCGTGTGGCTGCATGGCGAGGCCGGGAACAGGGCGGGGGCCGGGCTCACCGCCTCGCGCCTGTCCGCCGAGGCGGGCCGGTTGCTGGCGGCAATGCTTCAACAGCCGCCGATAATGCTCTAAACATGAACGCGATCGTGATTCCTCTTGCAAGGGTGATGCTTCCATGCGTTTGAGCAAGTTCTTCATGCCCCTGTTGCGCGACGATCCCAAGGAGGCGGAGATCGTCTCGCACCGCCTCATGTTGCGCGCCGGGATGATCCGCCAGGAGACGGCGGGCATATATTCGTGGCTGCCGCTCGGCTACCGGGTGCTGAGCAGGATAATGGACATAATCCGCGAGGAACAGGCGCGCGCCGGGTCGCTGGAGATGCTCATGCCGACCATCCAGCCGGCGGAGCTGTGGAAGCGCTCCGGGCGCTATGACGACTACGGCAAGGAGATGCTGCGCATCACCGGCCGGCGCGACGACGAGCTGCTCTACGGGCCGACCAACGAGGAAATGATAACCGACATAGTGAAGTCGTCCATCCAGTCGTATCGCGACCTGCCGCTGAACCTGTTTCACATCCAGTGGAAGTTTCGCGACGAGATACGCCCGCGCTTCGGCGTCATGCGCGGGCGCGAGTTCCTGATGAAGGACGGCTATTCCTTCGACCTGACGGAGGAGGATGGCCGCCACGCCTACAACAAGATGTTCGTCTCATACCTGCGCACCTTCGCGGCAATGGGGCTGAAGGCCATTCCCATGCGCGCCGAGACGGGGCCCATCGGCGGCAACATGAGCCACGAGTTCCTGATCCTCGCCGAGACCGGGGAATCGGAGGTGTTCTTCGACCGCGCCTTCCACGACAAGGACTGGAGCGCCTTTTCCATCGACTACGACGACCGCGAGGCGGTGGCGGCGGTGGTCGACGAGTTCACCTCCATGTACGCGGCCACCGAGGAGATGCACGACGCGGCGCGCTTCGAGGAGCAGGTGCCACAAGAGCGGCGCGTCTCCGGGCGCGGCATAGAGGTGGGGCACATATTCTTCTTCGGGACGAAGTATTCCGGGCCCATGGGCTGCGTGGTGCAGGGGCCGGACGGGCGCGAGGTCACATTGCAGTCAGGATCCTACGGCATAGGGGTGTCGCGGCTGGTGGCGGCGATCATCGAAGCCGGCCATGACGAAAACGGCATGATCTGGCCGCAGCAGGTCGCGCCATTCGACCTTGGCCTGATCAACCTGCGCCGCGGCGACGAGGCCACCGACGCCGCCTGCGAGAAGCTTTACGAGGAAATATCCAATACCGGGCTGGAAGTGCTCTACGACGACACGGGCGCGCGCGCCGGGGAGAAATTCACCCGCATGGATCTTATCGGCCTGCCGTGGCAGGTGATAATCGGCCCGCGCGGGATAAAGGACGGCAAGGCGGAGATAAAGAACCGCGCCAGCGGCGAGCGCAGCGAGATGCCGCTGGATAACGTGGCGGACTTCATGCTCGACAAATGCACGGAGGTTTACGGCTGAGGATGAGCGCCGAGGCGCTGAAAACCCGCCCCTTCTCCAACTGGGAGAGGATGATCGCCTGGCGCTACCTGCGGGCCCGGCGCAAGGAGGGGTTCGTCTCGGTGATAGCCGGGTTCTCGTTCCTCGGCATCATGCTGGGGGTGGCCACGCTGATCATCGTCATGGCGGTGATGAACGGCTTCCGCAACGAGCTGATGGACAAGATACTGGGCTTCAACGGCCACATCACCATCTACTCGGCGCGCCTTGCGCCGATCACCGGCTACCAGGAGCTGGTAAAGCGCATAAGGGGCGTCGATGGCGTGACCTCGGTGATTGCCTTCGTCGATGGCCAGGTCATGGCCTCATCGCAGCGCGCCGCCACCGGGGTCAGGGTGCGCGGGCTTTCGGAGGCCGACCTGAAGAGCCTGCGCGGGGTCAACAACGGCAAGCTCAAGGGGGACCTTGAGAATTTCGACGGCGGCGAGGGGGTGGTGGTCGGCTACAAGCTGGCGTGGAAGCACGGGCTGCTGATGGGCGAGAACATCACCCTGATCTCTCCCGACGGGGCGGAGACGCCGTTCGGCGTCACCCCGCGCATCCGCTCCTTTCCCATCAAGGCCACCTTCGAGGCGGGCATGAGCCTATACGACTCGTCGATGGTCTTCATGCCGCTGGCCCTGGCCCAGGAATATTTCAACATGGACGGGGCGGTGAGGGGCATAGAGATAATGCTCGCCGAGCCGCAGAAGGTGGACGAGGCGCTGGAGCGCGTAAAGGCCGTCATGCCGCCGGGGTTTCAATACGTGACGTGGAAGCGCGCCAACCAGGTGCTGTTCTCGGCGCTGGAGGTGGAGCGCAATGTCATGTTCATCATCCTCGCGCTGATAATACTGGTGGCGGCGCTCAACATCATCTCGGGGCTGATAATGCTGGTCAAGGACAAGGGCGGCGACATAGCCATCATGCGCACCATGGGGGCGGGCAGGGGGGCGGTGATGCGCGTCTTCTTCATGACCGGGGCGGCCATCGGGGTGGCCGGCACGCTGGCGGGGGTGGTCCTCGGCGTGGTCTTCTCGCTCAACATAGAGAGCATACGCCAGTTCGTGAGCTGGCTGACCGGGGCCAACCTGTTCCCGGCGGAGCTGTATTACCTGTCGCGCCTGCCCGCTGACCTGCAACTGGGCGAGACGCTGGGCATAGCCCTGTTCGCGCTGGCCTTGTCATTCATCGCCACCATATACCCGGCATGGCGGGCCGCCAGCCTCGATCCGGTGGAGGCGCTGCGCTATGAATGAACCGTTGCCGCCGGCGCTGGAGCTGAAGGACATAGAGCGCGTCTACGAACAGGGCGACCGCCGGCTGGAGATATTCAGGGGGCTCAACTTCACCCTGCCGGTGGGCGAGATAACGGCGCTGGTCGGGCCTTCCGGCTCCGGCAAGTCGTCACTGCTGCACATCGCCGGGCTGCTGGAGCGGCCCACCGGCGGGGAGGTATGGATAGCCGGGCGCGAATGCACCTCGCTGTCGGACGAGGCGCGCACCGGCGTGCGGCGGCTGGGCATCGGCTTCGTCTACCAGTTCCATCACCTGCTGCCGGAGTTCACCGCGCGCGAGAATGTCATGATGCCGCAGCTCATCGCCGGGGCCCCGCGCAAGCGGGCGAAAGAGCGGGCCGGGCAATTGCTCGATCAACTGGGGCTTGGTTCGCGGCTTGACCACCGCCCGGCGGAGCTTTCCGGCGGCGAGCAGCAGCGGGTGGCCATAGCGCGCGCCCTGGCCAACCAGCCGCTCTTGCTGCTGGCCGACGAGCCGACCGGCAACCTCGACCCCGACACGGCCGCCCGCGTGCAGGAGAAGTTCATGGAACTGATCCGCGGCGAGGGGCTGGCGGCGCTGATCGCCACCCATAACCTGGAGCTGGCCGCCAACATGCACCGGGTGGTGCACCTGGAGCAGGGCAAGCTGATAGAGGAGCTGCCAGCGCCACCATTCAGCGGCGCTGCCGGGGAGAGATGAAAGCGGTATTTTCACCCCTGCAACGCAAGCACGCCTCGCGCAAGGTGATGCGTTACGGGCGGCTGACCGATCATCCCGAAACTCCGCGCCGCATAGATCCCCTGCTTGCCGCCCTGCGGGAGATGGAAGTGCCGGTTCACGCGCCGCGCATTCTCAGGCCGGAGGAAGACTGCCGGGGCGTGCATTCGCTGCGCCATATCGGCTTCCTGCGCGATGTCCATGACCAGTGGAGCCGCCATATGGGAGCCCTTGCCCCCGTGGTTCCGGGGCCGCACCCCCTGGTGCGTCCGGCCGGTTATCCAAGGTCCATCGCCGGGCGCGCCGGCTGGCACATGTATGACAGCGCGGCCCCCGTGGAGGCCACGACCTGGAAGGCGGTTTCCGCCTCCGCCGCCAGCGCGGTGAGCGCCGCGCGCCTGCTGTTGCAGGGCAATGACCCGGCGGTATATGCCCTGTGCCGTCCGCCCGGCCACCATGCCGGGTTCGAAACCATGGGCGGCTTCTGCTACCTCAACAATGCCGCCCTTGCGGCGCGCGTGCTGGGGGGTGAATTCTCCCGCGTCGGCATCATCGACTTAGGGATTCATCATGGCAATGGCACCCAGGACATATTCTATGACCGCGATGACGTGTTCACCATCTCCATCCATGTTCACCCGGACACGGCCTACCCATTCTACTGGGGCCGCGAGCGCGAGGTGGGGACGGGCGCGGGCTATGGCTTCAACCTCAACATCCCCCTCGATGCCGGGGCCGATGACGAAATATGGCTGGGAGCACTGGAATACGCCTGCAAGCGCATGGCCGCCTATCGGCCGGGAGCGCTGGTGGTGGCGCTGGGGATGGACATGATGGCCGGAGATCCGCAGGGACAGGCAGTGGCGGCGGTAACCATCGACGGCGTCGAGCGCATGGCCTGCCGCATACGCGACATGAAACTGCCAACCGTCGTGGTGCAGGAGGGCGGATATGACCCGGACAACCTCCATGACGGCCTGATCGCCTTCCTTTCTCCCTGGTGATTCAAGCGGCGCAGATGACGTAAAAAAACCGCCCGGAAAGGCATGCTTCCGGGCGGCCGTGGTTCTGTCTGGCTCAGGCGGCCTTGCTGTCCTTGCCGTCCCTGTCGTCCTTCACCTTGCGCGGCACGAGGCGTTCGCTCTTGAGCGCTTCCTTCACTCCGGATTCGCCGGCCTCGTGGTATTCGGCGTCCTCGTTGACGTTCCACACGTCGTAGAGCTTCTCGCCGGCCAGGATGTTCTTCACCGTCAGCATGGCGGTCATCATGGCGTGATCCTGGTTGTTATACTTGTGCATGCCGTTGCGCCCGATGAGGTGCAAGGTGGGGTAGTGCATGTCCAGGTCGAGCTGGATGGCGCGCATGTGATCGCGGTAGGCGTCGTCATAGACGGGATAGGCCTTGGGCTGGCGCACCACGGCGGCATCGACCACGTCTTCGGCGCGCGCGAGGCCCACCTTCTCTATCTCGCGCCTGGCCAGCTCGACGAGGTCGGCGTCATCGGCGTCCCACAGGCCGTCGCCCTCGAAGCAGAAGTATTCTAGCCCCAGGCAGCTCATGCCTTCCTCGGGGATCAGCTCCGGCGACCACGAAGCGAAGTTCTGCACCCTTCCCACCTTGACGGAAGGATCGTGGATATAGATCCAGTTGTCGGGAAAGCTCTCGGTGTTTTTGGCTATCAGGGCGACGGTGAGGAAGTCGCGGTATTTGAGTTCGCGGGCATGGATGCGCGAGATGGGGGAGGGGCGGATGGAATCCATCAGCTCGCGCACCGGCGCGGTGGAGACGACGTGGCGGGCGGTGACGTGCTTCTCCTCGCCGCTGTTCACGTCGCGCAGGGTCACCGTCCACAGGCCGGCATTCTCGTCCCATGACATGGAGCGGTATTCATGGCCCATGAGGATGGTTCCGCCGCGCTCCTCTATCTTGCGGGCGGCGGCCTCCCACATCATGCCGGGGCCCTTGCGCGGATACTGGAAGGAATCGATGAGCGTCTTGATGACCTCGCCGTTGGCGTCCTTCGCGCCGCCCCAGCCGAGGGAATTGGCGAGGGCGTTCCTGGCCGCCGACACCAGCGACAGGCCCTTGATGCGCTGGGCCGCCCAGTCGGCGGAGATGTCGTCGCAGGACATGCCCCAGACCTTCTCGGTGTAGGTCTTGAAGAAGATGGAGAACAGCCGCTCGCCGAACTGGTTGCGCACCCACTGGTGGAAGTTCCTGGGCTCCCTGACGGGGAAGGCGCGCGCCCAGGCATAGGAGGCCACGCACAGGGCCGACTGGATGAGCCCCAGGTTCTTCAGCGCCTCGAAGGCCTTCAGGGGATAGGAGTAGAACTTGCCGCCGTAGTAGATGCGCGACAGGCGCGGGCGGGTGATGAAATCGTCGGGGAGGATTTCCCGCCACAGCTCTACCACCTCCTTCGACTTGGAGAAGAAGCGGTGGCCGCCGATGTCGAACAGGTAGCCGTTGTAATTGACGGTGCGCGAGATGCCGCCGACGTAGCGTGGATCCTTCTCGGCGATGACGACGGAAGGCATTTCCTTGGTCAGCTGGTAGGCGGCGGTGAGCCCCGCCGGGCCGGCGCCTATGATGAAAACCTCGGTGTCTGGCGTCTTGTGCATTGCTCGTGATCCTAAGGGCTTTGGGGGATTTGATTCATTGTCAGGCATGCGCCGCCGCGCCGCTCTTCGCCGGTGCGAATGAGAACAGCCGGTGGCCGGAATAGGAGAGGACGGCGCCAACCGCCGCGCCCGCGACTATGGCGGCCAGCGGCCAGGCGGAGAGGCCGGTTAGCATGAGCAGGGCGAAGATGGCGTAGCTGGTTCCCTGGGCTGCGCCGGTGACCAGCGAATAGCGCAGCACCTCCACCCGCTTGCGGCGGCCGGAGCGGTCAAAGGTCAGCCAGCGGTTGAGCGACCATGTGACCAGCGTGGCCACCGCCAGCGAAATGGCGCGCGCCACCAGGTGGTGAAAGCCCTGCCAGTCGGCCAGCATGTAGACGCTCATGTCGGTGGCCAGCCCGATTCCGCCCACCGCCAGGAAACGCAACGGCGCAGGCAGCGCCTGGCGCGCCAGGCGCGATATCTTGCCACTGAATGTCGGGGAGGGGCGGGCTGTCTGTTGCATGGCGTTCCCGGTCAGGTTCAGGCAATGGCCGTCGTTGGTGGTCATGCTAGGGGGAAAATATGAAGAGGTCGTTTACGAAACCGCCCGTTTGGCGTTGACAGACCGATTGATGGGGCGTCGCAAAAATGTCACAGTGGTGTGTGATTCCGACAACACCGCCAACCACGCGCTCGACAACACATGCCATCAGCAAGCCAGCAGGATACAGCCGCCGCCACTGATGGCGCGGACAGCGGGGAGATCGGCGCCCTTCACCGCTCGCGCACCGGCTGGCCGGGGCTGGCGCTGGTGGTGCTGGCGGTGGTTTCCGGCCTTGCCACCTATCTCATTCTGACCGGGCTTACGCCATTGCGCCCGGCCCCCGGCGTGGTCGCCACCCTGTTGTGGTTCAACGCCGCGCTGGTGCTGCTCATGGCGGTGCTCATCGGCTGGCATGTCTACATGCTGGTCAAGGCCCGCCGCCGCCAGCTGGCCGGGGCCGGGCTGCACGGGCGCATAGTCACCCTGCTGTCGCTGTTCGCCGCCGTGCCGGCGATCATCGTCGCGGTATTCGCCTCGGTCACCCTGAACCGTGGCCTTGATGCCTGGTTCTCGCAGCGCACCCAGGCGATCGTCAACCGGGCGGTCAACGTGGCCCAGACATACGTGCAGGAAAAGACCGACCTGGTGCGCATCGACCTGGCCGGACTGTCAAACGACCTGGAGGCCAAGAAGGAGCTCTTCGCCTCCGACCGCCAGGCCTTCATCCGCCACGCGGCGCTGCTGGCGGCGGTGCGCGGGCTGGCCGGGCTGTTCGTCATAGACAGGAAGAATTTCATCCTCGACGTGGTGGTGCGGGCCAATGATTCCATCACCTTCCGGCCGCCGCCGCCGGCCGCCTTCGAGGAGGCCGGCAAGGGCAAGGCGCTGGTCATGGGGCCGGGGCCGGGCGACAACATCATCCGCGGCCTGAAGAAACTGCCGAAACTGGGCGGCGACCGCTATCTCTACATATACCGTGCGGTCAACGAGGACGTGCTCAAGCAACTGGTCAAGGCGCGCCAGGAGCAACAGGAATTCGCCACTTTCAAGAAACAGCGCTTCGGCCTGCAGATAACCTTTGCGCTGATGTATGCCTCGGTGACCTTCATCTTCCTGCTGGCCGCCATCTGGTTCGGCCTGTGGCTGGCCGACCGGCTGGTGGAGCCGGTGGTGGGGCTGATACACGCGGCGCGCAAGGTGTCGCGCGGCGACCTGGACGTCAAGCTGCCGGTCAAGAACGCCACCGGCGACATCGCCACCCTGCTGCTCGCTTTCAACCAGATGACCACCCAGTTGAAGGCCCAGCGCCAGGAGCTGCTGGACGCCTATCACAAGCTCGACGAGCGCCGCCGTTTCACCGAGGCCATGCTGGCCGGAGCGACGGCAGGCGTCATAGGCCTCGACCGCCAGGGGCGCATAACCCTGGCCAACCGCTCGGCCCAGAAGCTGCTGGGATTGAGCAGGGAAGAGCTGATGGGGTGCAGGCTCTCCAGGGCATTGCCGGAATTCGCCCCTGTTCTCAACAAGGCGCGCCGCCGCAGGAAGTCGGGCTTCGCCGAGGAACACGTGGTGCGCGCCGTCAATGGTGAGGAGCGCACCTTCATGGTGCGTGTCACCAGCGAGGGCAAGGGCGATGACATTTTCGGTTACGTGATCACCTTCGATGACATAACCGACATGCTCAACGCCCAGCGCAACGCCGCATGGGCCGACATAGCGCGCCGCATAGCCCACGAGATAAAGAACCCGCTGACCCCCATCCAGCTTTCCGCCGAGCGCCTCAAGCGCCGCTACCTGCGGGAGATTTCCAACCGCCCGGAAATCTTCGAGCAATGCACCGACACCATAATCCGCCAGGTGGGGGACATAGGGCGCATGGTGGACGAGTTCTCATCCTTCGCCCGCATGCCAGCGGCGCAACTGGAGGAGGCCGACCTGGTGCAGGTGGTCAAGGAGGCGCTGCTGCTGCAACGGGTGTCGAGCGACGACATAGGCTTCGAGATGGAGCTGCCCGATGAGCCGCTGATGTTCCCCTTCGACCGCCGCCTGATAACCCAGGCGATAACCAACCTGGTCAAGAATGCCCGCGAATCCATAGAGGCGCGGCTGGAGAAACAGCCAGAGCCGCCCGGGCGCATCAGGGTGGAGGTGATAGCGCGTGATGGCATGGCCCATATCCGGGTGATCGACAATGGGCTTGGCCTGCCCAAAAAGCAGCGCCAGCGGCTGACCGAGCCTTACATGACGACGCGCGAAAAGGGCACCGGGCTGGGGCTGGCCATAGTCAAGCGCATCATGGAGGAACACGGCGGCCAGTTGCTGCTCGATGACGCCCCCGGCGGACAAGGCGCGATGATGACCCTGAGCCTGTCGATAAGCCACGGACACGAGGCGGAACGGTGGCAGGCGGCGGGAAGTGGCGAAAAGGACAATGAAAAAAATCAGGCCGCCGAAAAGGATGAGCAGGCGGCAAAAGAAGAAAGGACCGCCGCCAGTGACGCCAGTGGCGATGCGGCGTCCGGTGAGGAGAGTTGAGGAAGCAGATGAGCGCAGACATTCTCATAGTCGATGACGAGGCCGACATCCGCGAGCTGATCGGCGGCATTCTCGAGGACGAGGGCTTCGAGCCGCGCCTGGCCCACGACAGCACCTCGGCGCTGGCCGAGATCGAGAAGCGCCGCCCGGCGCTAATGGTGCTCGACATATGGCTGCAAGGATCGCGGCTCGACGGGCTGGAGCTGCTGGAACTGGTGAAGGAGCAGCACCCGGAACTGCCGGTGATCATCATTTCCGGCCACGGCAATATCGAAACCGCGGTGGCGGCCATCAAGAAGGGGGCGCATGACTATATCGAAAAGCCCTTCAAGGCCGACAAGCTGGTGCTGGTGGTGTCGCGCGCCCTGGAGCTGTCGCGGCTCAAGCGCGAGAACATAGACCTCAAGGAGCGTTCCGGGGCGCGCCCGGAGCTGATCGCCGAATCCCCGGCCATGCGCCACCTGATACAGGATCTGCGCAAGATCTCGCCCACCAACTCGCGGGTGCTGGTCAGCGGCCCCATGGGAGCGGGCAAGGAACTGGTAGCGCGCACCCTGCATGAATGGTCATCGCGCCGCGATGGCCCCTTCGTCATCCTGCCGGCGGCGGCCCTGTCGCCGGAGCGCATGGAGGAAGAGCTTTTCGGCATCGAGGGCAGTCACGGAACGGGCCGCGTCACCGGCAAGCTGGAAGAAGCCCATGGCGGCACGCTCTATCTCGACGAGGTGGCCGACATGCCGCTGGAAACCCAGGGCAAGGTGCTGCGGGTGCTGGTAGACCAGACCTTCACCCGCGTCGGCGGCAAGGTGCCGGTGACGGTCAACGTGCGCATCGTCTCTTCCTCCAGCCACGACCTGCGCGATCTCATAGGGCAGGGGGGCTTCCGAGAGGATCTCTATCACCGCCTGGCGGTGGTGCCGCTGACGGTGCCGCCGCTGGCCGGGCGGCGCGAGGACATCCCCGGGCTGGTCAAATATTTCATGGAGCAGTATTCCCGCCAGTCCGGCAAGCCGGTGCCGAGGCTGTCGGAGGAGGCAATGGCAATGCTACAGGCGCGCGACTGGCCGGGCAACGCGCGGCAATTGCGCAATTACGTGGAACGCCTGATGATCCTCGTCGGAGCCGGGGGAGACGGGGAGATAACCCCCGCCATGCTGCCGCGCGATGAGCCTCCCGGCGGCAATGAAAGCGGCTTCGACATGGAGCGCCTGCTGGCGCTGCCCCTGCGCGAGGCGCGCGAGAGCTTCGAGCGCAGCTACCTGGAGGCCCAGCTGGCGCGCTTCTCCGGCAACATATCACGCACCGCCGCGGCCATAGGAATGGAGCGCTCCGCCCTCCACCGCAAGCTCAAGGGACTGGGGCTGGGCCAGGGGTAGGGGAGGGGTATTCGGGCACATCCCCCTGACAGGCCCCTCTGGCCTGCATGCCGGCTGCCCTCCGGCGGCGCAATGGCCTTTGCCGGTGAGACGTCATTTTGTCATTGCGGGGCAATCGTTCCGGCAGGCGGCAGGTGGCGATTTATCAGTTGCTCCGACAACGGATGATTGTCCACCGCCGTCCCGCCGGGAATGGAGAATGGCTGTTCGGAAATGCCGTCTCCGTTTTCGTCCACGAACCCCTCATCACGGCTGTCGAACACACCATAATGATTGCCCAGCGCGCCATCGTCCCAGCGGTTGTGGCCCGGCTTCATGTAGTCAATGAAGTTTCGCACCACCGTGGCCGGATCGCGGGACTGGCGGACTGCGTCGGCGCCGCCCCCGCTGATCCATGGATTGTCGGCGATCAGCTCCCACATGGTTTTTTCGTCAACCTGGGTGGAGGAAGCATCATTGACGTCGGCGATGACATCGCCCCGTCCATTGCCTGAAATATCGTTGCGGGCGATCAGGTTTTCGGTCGGCCACTGGGTCAGCCACAGCCGCTGATAGTCGCCGATGGAGACGCCCATCTCGCGGTTGCCGTTCACCCTGTTCCCGGTCACCTTCTGGCGCTTGCTGCCACTGGTCAGCAGGATGCCGCAACGGTTACGGGTCACCATATTGTCCTGCACGAGGTTGTCCTCGGCCAGATCCAGCACGATGCCGTGGCCCAGGTTGTCATCGATCTTGTTGAAGCGCACCTCGTTGTGATGGGCCAAGCCGTTGAGATATATGGCGCTGCCGTCGTATTTGTTTATTTCCTCCTTCATCATGCGCCTTTCATCATCGTCCCAGTAGGGCTCTTTCTTCAGCCTTTCCAGCACCACCGTCACATCCGGCCCGTCGGACAGCGGCCTGCGCAGCAAGCCGGTCTTCATGATGCGGTTGTTCTCTATCCTGGTGTGATGTGCGCCGCTGACCAGGATGCCGAAGGCCCCGTTGCCCTTGATGGTGCTGTTCACCACTCTGTTGTGGGCCGAGGGAGTCTTGGCCTCCATTATGGCCTGCATTTCCTTGAAGGCCTGGTAATGGCGCTTGCCGGCGCTTTGCGGAATTAGCATCAGGGCGGTCAGCCTGCGCGCCCGCGGGTAATGGTGGATCAGCGCGATGCCCTCCTCGTTTCCCTCCACCCGCGTATTGCTGATCAGGGTGTGGCTGGCCCCGGCCAGCGTCACGCCGGCCAGGTGATTGTTCTCTATGCGGCTGCTTTCGATACGTGCGCCACTGGCCTTCACCACGGCGATGCCATTGCCGTTGTCATGCACATTGAGGGAATGCAGGCGCACGTTGTCGGCCTCCACCAGGATGCCGCTTTCCTGCCAGAAGGCATTGGCGTCTTCCAGCACCCCGGAGCCGCGCACGTCCAGCATGGAGACCACGGCTCCCGCGCCTTTTATGCGCAATACCACCCCTTGACCGTCACCATCCAGAACGGCGCTGCGTTGGCCATCGGCACTGGTCAGCTCCAAGCGCTTGTCAATGACGAAATGACCATGATAGACGCCGCAACCCAGCTCCAGGCGGTCTCCTTCCGCCGCCGCGCCGAGGGCCTCTTGCAGGCTGTCATATCGCATGCCCTGGGTGACATTGGCCACGAAGGGAGCATCCGGGCAGTGATCGAGGCGTTGCATGCGCTCTCCGCCCATGGCCCCGCCATCCTCCGGCGGATATGATTCACCGCCCCCTTCCGCGAATTCCCCTTGTCCCTCTTGCTGCAGGCCTTCCCGCCCGCCGGAGGTTCCTTCGCCGTAATTGCCTTCATTCCATTGCTGGCCATTATCCGGCGGCCCTCCGCCGTCTTCTCCCCAGGAAGAAATGTCGATGCGCAGGTTGCGCACCTGCAGGCGGTTGGACACCGGCTCCTTCCATGTGTTCCAGCCGCCTATCTTTATGAATATCCGGGGCGGGCCGGTTACCCCATCGAACAGGCCGGACTGGCCGATGTGAAACACCCGCCGCCACACGCCGCGCCCGTCACGCTGGTAAAAGCTCCAGCTCACAATGCCGTTGATTTCCCTGGAGATGGTCAGCATGAAACCGCGCGGCTGCTCCGGGAAACTTGCCGGAAGCACGCCGGTGAGCATGGGGGCGGAACCATCGCCCATGTCGGAATAGTGAACCTTCTGGTTCCAGCTTGCATAGCCGACATGGATGAAATTGGAATCGCTTTCCCCGTGCACGACATTGCCATGGGGGAACCGCGGATAGCGGGCATGTATGCGCAACGCCAGCTCGGGATGGCAATTGCGCTTGAACGGCATGCGCCACCACTCGCCGGAGATCTCCACCCGCCGCCAGTTATCCGGCAACTCGACCGGGCCGGAAAGCAGGTAGGCATAGCCATGCGTCAAGGGATCATCGGGAGAGCCCCTTGAGCGCCTGGATATGACGAACCGCGCCTTGCCGCGGCCAATATCCGTCACCCGCGACCCCTTGGCGGTAACCTTCTGCCACTGCCGCAGGTCGGGAACTTCCGCATGGGAAGGAATGCCGGTCAGCAATACCAACAGACCGGCAAGAAGGGACACCCGCAAGAGCATGGCAACCTCCTTTCCGTCGCCATTTCCCTTCACCTTCCGTCATTTTTTCATATGGGCAAAAAAATGCGATTTTCCAGATGATGGCAGGCCATCTGGCAGTGGTTTGCTTTTTTGACATCACGTGGTGAGGTGTTCTAGGGTCTGGACACAATCCTGCGCGGGAAACGCGCATTTTTGGGGAGAAAAAACAAATGTCCAGGAATTTTGTCATGGCGGCTGCAATGGGCCTCTCGCTGGCCCTGTCGGCCACCGCCGCCAATGCCGAAACCCGCGTTACCTACAAGTCGGCAAAGTCCACTTCGTCCTATTACCAGATGGCCGTGCAACTGGCCGAGGCCATCAAGAAGGGCTCCAACGGCGAGATCATCCTTACCATCGAGGAGAGCCAGGGCTCGGTGCAGAACGTCAAGGAAGCATCGCGGCGCTCCGGCAATTATGTCTTCACCACCCCGCCGGTGCTGGTCAAGCTGGCCATGAAGGGGGTGAAGATGTTCAAGCCCAGGAATCCCAAGTATGATGAAATTCGCGGCCTTTTTCCAATCCCCTCGCTGACCATGCATTTCGTGGTGCGCAAGGATTCCGGCGTGAAGTCGTTTTCCGATCTGGCCGGCAAGACGTTCCTCGTCGGCAAGGGAAGCTTCGGAGCCCGCGAGGCGACGAAATACATCAAGCTGTTCGGCCTGGAGGGCAAGGTGAAGCTGGCCAACGTGGAGCTCAACGCCGCCGTCAACGCCCTGAAGAACCGCCAGATAGACGGCTTCGCCACCGCTGGTTCATATCCCGCGCCCAATGTCATGGAGGCCGCCGCCAGCACCGCCATCGACGTGCTGTCGCTGTCGGACGAAATGATAGCCAGGACGAAGCGTGACAAGCTGGTCATTCCCGCCAACACCTACAAGGGCGTGGATCACGAAGTGCAGACCACCACCTTGCCGGTCATGGTCTACACCACCACTGCCATGGATGACAAAACCGCCTACATGCTGACCAAGACCTATTGGCAGCAAAAGGAAAAGCTCGGCCAGCAGGCGGCCTGGTGGAAGGGGGTAAGCCCGGACTACCTGAAATTCATGTATGGCAAGCTGCACCCCGGAGCCCTGAAATATTACCGGGAAAAGGGGATAGAGGTTCCCGACAGCCTGCGCTGAGGACGGGGGCAATGCTCCGGACGCGCAAATGCTGACGGAAAGCGGCGATGATCATGGCCGCCCGCGGTGGGCGGCGGTTGCCGCCCGCTCATTCTGGGTGGCGCTGGGGGCGGTGGCCGTCGGCTTTCACCTGTGGCTGATTTTTTCCGGTCTCGTCCCCAATCTCATTGCCAGGCCGTTGCACATGGCGCTGGCCCTGCCATGGGGGCTGGTATGGGTGGCGCGTTCCCGGATTGAGCGTCTCAGTGGGCTCGTTCTTGCCGCCCTGGCCTTAGTCGCCGCCCTTTACATAGTATTCAACGAGGCGGCGCTGTCGGAGCAATATGGCTACCTGGAAGGGCCGGGCCAGATGGCCATGGCCGCGGTCCTCATGCTGGCGGTGCTGGAAATGGCCCGCCGCGCCATCGGCTGGCCGCTGCCGGTGGTGGCGGCGCTGGCCCTGGGCTATGGCCTGTTCGGCCACCTTGTGCCCGGCGAGCTCGGCCATCCGCCATTGCCGGCGGCATCGTTGCTGGGGGTTCTCACCATCGCCGAAGGTGGCCTGTGGGGGCAGCTCACCGGCGTGTCGGTCAATATCGTCGCCATCTTCGTCATTTTCGGCGCCGTTCTCAATGCCGGCGAGGCGGGGCAGGGGTTCATGAACCTGGCAATTGCCGCCGCCGGGGGGCTGAGGGCGGGGGCGGCCAAGGTTTCGGTATTGGCCTCGGCGCTGTTCGGGTCCATTTCCGGCTCGGCCTCGGCCAATGTCGCCTCCACCGGTTCATTCACCCTGCCGGCCATGGCCCGCCTCGGCTACCCGCGCCCCTTTGCCGCCGCCGTCGAGGCGGTGGCCTCTTCCGGCGGGCAGATAATGCCGCCGCTGATGGGGGCGGGGGCATTCATCATGGCCGAGCTCACCGGCGTTGCCTATACCCGGATCATCATTGCCGCCCTGTTGCCGGCGCTCTTGTATTTCTGGGCCGTGTGGATAGGGGTTGATGCATTTGCCGAGCGTCACGGCCTGAAGCCGATGTCGGCGGAGGACAAGCCCTCGTGGCGGCGGGTGGCCATCACGGGACTGTTCTTCCTGGTGCCCTTCGCGGTGCTGCTGGAGCGATTGTTCATCGCCGGCTACTCGGCCCAATACGCCGCCAGCAGCGCCATCGTCGCTGCCGCCGCGCTGCTGCCCTTCACTTCCGGCGGCCTTGCCGGCTGGCGGCTGATCGCCCGCCGCGCCGAGCAGGTATGCCTGACATCGGGCCGCCAGATCGCCATGATCGCCGCCATCATACTGTGCGCGAGCATAATCATAGGCGTGCTTGGCCAGACGGGGCTGGGGGTCAAGATAACCTCGATGATAATAAACCTGTCCCATGGCAATATCGCCATTGCCCTGTTGCTGACCGCCATTGCCTGCCTGATACTGGGCATGGAGGTGCCGACCACGGCGGCCTATGTCATATGCATTGCGGTCACCGGCCCGGCCCTGGCCCAGCTGGGCGTGCCGCTGCTCCATGCCCATCTGTTCGTTTTCTGGTATGCGCTGCTGTCGACCATAACGCCGCCGGTGTGCGGCACGGTGTTCATAGCCGCCGGCATGGTGGACGCCCCTTGGACCAGCGTTGCCCGTCACGCCATGGCGCTCGGCCTGGGGCTTTACGTGATCCCGCTGGTCATGGTTGCTCATCAGGATCTGATAGCCCTTGCCCAGCGCCCGCTTTCGGCGCTGGCCGTGGCACTGGCCGCGGGCGCCGGCCTGTGGCTGCTGTCGCGCGCCCTCATCGCCCCCATGCCATTGCCCCGGCGCATTGTCCACATGGCCCTGTCTGCCGCCTGTTTCGCCCTGCCTGCGCTATGGTGAGGCAAACTTGTCCTGACATGGGCATGAATTGGCGATGCCACGGCTGGGAATGGTGCCGGCTGAGGGACTTGAACCCCCGGCCCCCTGATTACAAATCAGGTGCTCTACCAACTGAGCTAAGCCGGCGCATGGTTGTCGGTGGTCGTGGGTGGAATCGTTTTAGTCGGGCAGGGGGGTGGTTGCAAGACTTCTCCCCGCTTCCCGCGCGCCGGGCCCGTTCAGCGCACGTCCAGCACCGATGTCCTGGCGCGGCGCGCCACTTCCGTGGCGGTGGAGCCGAAGAGGATGCGTTGCAGGCGGGTGCGGCCCTCGTCGGAAACCACTATCACCATGTAGTCGCTGCCCCGTTCGACGATCTGCTGGGCCGGGTCGCCGGTGGCGGTGAGTTTCTCCTTCACCGGTATGTCCAGCTTGCCCAGCATTTCCGCGGCGTCTTCCACCGCCTGGCGGGCCTTGTCCTCGTCCGCCGGGGTGGGGGCGACGGAAAACAGGGTTATGTCCTCGCCCGCCTCGTATGCCAGCACGCCGGCGCGGCGCACCGTGTTCATGGAGCGCGCCGAGCCGTCGGTGCAGATGAAGAAGCCCTTCCTGTCGAGGCTGTCGCGGGCGATCATCACCGAGCACGGGGCCAGCGCCATCACCCGCTCGGCCACCACGTGATGGAACAGCACCCACAGCCCCGACTTCTTCCAGCGCGTCGGCTCGCCCATGATTATCAGGTTGTAGGGGCCCAGTTCATACTGATCCAGTATGCCACTGGTGATGTCCGGCGACACCTTGAGCTTGAGCACTATCTCGCGCCCGTCGGGACAGTCGAAGGAAACCTTGTTATCGCCTGCCGGATCGCCCCAGGCATCGGTGTGGGAGCTTTTCGCCTGGCATTCCTCCAACGGCAGGCCAAGCTCGTCCTTGAGCACATCCAGCCCCTGGCGCAACAACCGCAGGCCCGGCAGTTCGACGCCCGCCTCCAGCATGTTCTGGCGCGCTATCTTGATGTGGATGCCTCCGGAGCGGTCTATGGGCCGCACGTAGAGCAGCACGATGTCGCAGTTGTCGCAGTTGGCCAGGCGCGCCGCCAGCCTTACCACGTAGAGGCCTTCCTCGTCCTTGAGCGACACCAGCACGCGGAAACGCCTGCGCCGTTTCTGGCGCTGCTTCTCGACCGACTTCTGGACGGCTTCCTCGTGGCGCTCGCTCAGCGGGGTTCTCTTTATCAGGTCGAAGACGCCCATGATCTCACGCTCCCATGAGCGGCCAGTAAATGGCCGCCGCCACCAGCATGATGATAGTCGACATTATGACCATGCGCCAGCCCACCTTGAGGAAGTCGGTGGTCTTCAGGTAGCCCGAGGCATAGACGATGGTGCAGGCCGGGGTGCCGACCACGGTGAGGTAGGCGAAGGCCGAGGAAACGGCGGTTATGAAACCGATGATGATGGGGCTTTCGCCCGCCGCCTGCGCCAGGTTGAGCACGATGGGGCCGAGCACCGCCACCGCCGCGCCGTTGCTCATGGTGTTGGTCACCCCGGTGGTGAGCAACGATACTGCGGCCCACAGGCCGATGCCGTCGCCCATGCCGATGGGCTTGAGCAGGCTCAGGAAGCTGTTGGCCACCCAGGCGGCGGCCCCGGTGTCCTTCATCTGCACGCCCAGCGATATGGCCGCCGCGTAGAGCAGCACCACGCCCCAGTTGACGCCGGAGTTGACGTCCTCCCACTTGACCAGCCCGGCGATCAGGAAGGCCGCCGCGCCGGCCACCGCGATGGTGCCCATGCCATAGCTGGACGAGAGCATGATCCAGCCATAGAGAACGCACAGGAAGAGGATGATGGCCACCCAGTCGCCGGGCTTCAGCGGCCCCTGTTCCAGCACCTTGCCGCGCAGCCGCGCCACGGCGCGGTCAAGACGCCTGTATTCCGGCTTGAAGGCGGTGAACAGGATGATGGTGACGAAGGGCAGTTGCAGCAGGAAGATGGGATAGGCATAGGCCATCCACTTGGCGTAGTCGATGAGATACTTGAAGGTTTCCGGGTTGGCCGGGTCGTAGAAGAATTCCTTCCAGTAGCCGATCATGATGGCGTTGCGCGCCCCGCCGGAGGGCGTGCCGATGCCGGCGATGGAACAGCCGTAGGAGATGGAGAACAGCAGCACGGCGGCCAGGTTGCGCACCTTCTTGGGGTCCTTCGAGGTCAGGGTGATGAGCGTGATGCCCACCGGCAGCATCATGGCCGCCACCGTGTGCTCGCCGATGAACGAGGCGAGAAGCCCCGAAACCACCGATATGCCGAAGGCTATGTTGAGGGTCCTGGTGCCGGTCACCTTGACGATGGCCCATGCTATGCGCGTGTCGAGCTGCTGCTTGACCACCGCCACCGCCAGCATCAGCGAGCCCATGATGAACAGCACCGAGTCGGTCATCAGGCTGCGCGCCACGGTGGTCGAGGCCAGCCCCAGCAAGACCACCTGCGCCACTATTATCATCAGCGCCACGGTGGGCAGCGGCACCGGCTCGGTGATGAACAGGATGGTGGCCACCAGCGACATGACCAGCACGATGTGGCCTTCCGGCGTCAGCCCCTGCGGGGTGGGCAGGGAAAGGAGCACCGCGCCGACCAGCATGGCGATGATGAACCAGCGCTTCTCGATGAAGTAATGGAGGTCTATCTTCTGGCGCAGCAGCAGCCAGCGCTGGTAGCCGCGGCGCTTGAGGACGGCGACGCTGTCCGGTTCCGGCGCCTGCAGGCTGTCACGCGCCAAGTCGAAACGAGGCTTTTCGATTGCGGCCCGAGCCATCAAGGTTCCCCTTGCCCGGAAAGCGGCAAAGTGTGATCCTGCCACCCGCCAGAGAAAGGCAGGAATCGATGTCGCTTTGGTTGATGAAGATATTCAAAAGTGCCGATGCTTATAGACGGGAGTTTTCCGCATGTCGAGAAAAAAGTATGTTTTTGACGCCCTTGAGGAGGATTTTCCCGGAGCCCTGGAGCGCTGGTTCGACTTCCTGCGCATACCCTCGGTTTCCGCCGACCCGGCATTCGCCGAGCCATGCGCGGAGGCGGCGCTTTTCATGACCGCCATGCTGGAGGACATGGGGCTGGAGGCGAGCCTGCGCG
>CAZXTT010000042.1:0-1700 GCA_964643775.1 uncultured Rhizobiaceae bacterium
GCGTGGGCGAAGGCCGGGGCCATGTAAAGGCGCGCCCTGGCCGACAGGTCTTCCTTGCGGGTGATGAGGAACAGGTCGTGGATGTAGGGGATGACGCGCCCCCCGAAGCGGCTCAGCAACGGCGACGGCGGAAATCCCGGACACAGTGCGATGGCGCGCCGCTCCCTGAGCAGGGCCAGCGGCAATGAGCCATATTGCCCGGCCACCATGCCCGCCACTCCCCCGAAGGGAGCCTCCACCCGCCGCACCGGCAGCGGCGCAAGCGCGCGTTCCGAGAACAGCTCATTGGTTATGCGCTCTATGCCGGTGACATGGCGCTTCATGTGGGTGGCGTCCACCAGCAGCGGGGCCAGCCGCTGGCCGCTGCCGACATGGCGGTAATCCAATGGCCGGTTCATAACGCCGCCTCCCCGGCGGCATGCGCGTGGCCGCGCCTTGCCTTGTTGCCGGTGCTGGCCGTGGCGGGGGTTGCAAGGTTCCACACCATGCCATTGGAGATGCCGGAATCACGCACCAGCCGCGCCGCCTCCGCCACCCGCGGATCGCCGGAAGCGGACTGGGCGGCGATCATGATCACCCCATCGACCAGCGACACGAGGTCGAAGCTGTCCTCGGCATGGGGCACCGGCGTGGCGTCGATTATCACCATGTCATATTGGGCGAACAGCCCCGCCAGCCAGTCGCGGAAGGCGCGCGCCTCGTCGCGGCCGGGGGTGAAGTCGGCGGGCAGCGACAGGGATATGAAGTCCATGCCCATCTGCGGATCGCGCACGATCAGGCTCTCCGGCCGCACCCAGCCGAGCAGCGCCCGGCGCAGGCCGTTCACGCAGGCCGGTGCGATAACGCGGCTTAGCCTGTGATCGACGCGGTTGGCATCGACCAGCAACACCCCGTGCCCCTTGCGCGTGGCGGCCACGCCCAGGGACCATGCCAGGGTGGTGCCGCCGTGTCCGGTGTCGGGGGCGGTGACCGCCACGACGCGCCGCCCCCCGGTGGCGGCGAGAATGTTGAACACGGCCTGGGCGAAGGCCGCCCTGCCAGCTCCGGCGCTGGCCGTGATGGCTTCATGCGCATCATGGAAGATGCCATCGGCCGCCGCCCCGTGGCTTCCCGGCAGAAGCGGCAGCCAGCCCAGCACCGGCAGACCGAGGGAAGGCGGCGTTGCCGGGCGCTCTTCCCGCGCGCCGGGGGCGTGCGTGGACGGAGCCTGAGCGGACGGAGCGGGCTGCGGCGTGACCACGGCCGCCGGGCGCGGGTAATTGGCGCTGACAGGGGCTTCATGGCCAGCCGTGGCCTTCCGGCCCCGGCCGCCGTTGCCGCGCAGGCCGCTGACCAGGGCCAGCGCCATGCCCAGCCCCAGCCCCAGCAGCCCGGCGAGGCCGAGGATCATTTTCTTCTTCGGCCACGAGGGCGAAACGGGGACCTCCGCCGGAGATATTATCCGCGCGTCGGGGATTTGCAGTTTCTGCGCCTCGTTGGATTCCTTGGACTTGAGGAGGAATGATTCGAACACCTTGCGCCGCGCCTTGGCCTCGCGCTCCAGCTCGCGCAGGCGCACGCGCGCCTCGTTGGTCATGGCGGCGCTGTTCTTCACCCGCCTGAGGTTGCGCTCTATGGCCTTTACCTCGGCGCGCGCCGCTTCATACTCGGCCTTGATGGAGCGCGCCAGCCGCGACAGCTCGTCCCTGATGAGCCTGCGG
>CAZXTT010000043.1:0-13777 GCA_964643775.1 uncultured Rhizobiaceae bacterium
TTCAAGGCGGAGGCCTACATCCTGACCAAGGAAGAGGGTGGGCGTCACACTCCGTTCTTCACCAACTACCGCCCGCAGTTCTATTTCCGCACCACGGACGTGACCGGCGTCGTGACGCTTCCGGAGGGCACGGAGATGGTCATGCCGGGCGACAACGTGACCTTCGAGGTGGAGCTGATCGCCCCGATCGCCATGGAGGAGCGCCTGCGCTTCGCCATCCGCGAAGGCGGCCGCACCGTCGGCGCCGGCGTGGTCAGCGAGATCATCGAGTAAGGAGAACCGGGGAGTCCGCCACCAACGGACTCCCCAACGCGCCCCAGCGCACAACAACGGAGCGGGAAAACAAAAGGCACAAACAGAGGCCCGATCCCCCTCCCGACCACCTACCCCACAATCTCGGGTGGTCGGGAGGGGGAGCGGGCCGGAACGAGGCGCTCCAGCGCATAAAAAACCAGAGCGGGCCGGAGCGACGCGCTTCAGCGCATAAAAAACCAGAGCGGGCCGGAGCGAGCGCTTCAGCGAAAAAAAAAACAAAGGGGTGTAGCTCAGTTGGTAGAGCAGCGGTCTCCAAAACCGCAGGTCGGGGGTTCGAGTCCCTCCGCCCCTGCCATTTTCTTGGGAAACTCTCCGGCGGACTGCCGGACATCAAGAGAGGCCATGCGCCTTGAAAAAAACTCTTGCTTTTTGTTTCCCCTTGCGGCTAATTTGCGCCGCTGACTGGTAATGATCTGAAGCTGGCGCGCACACTGGTCGAGGTGTTGCGGGCCGGTTTTGTGTGTTTTCGATCATCACCGGCGGCGGCAGGCGTCACACAAGTTGCGGGTGCAGACAACATGGCCAGGGCATCGGCTTTCAATCCCTTTCAGTATATCCGCGAGGTGCGGCAGGAAATGGCCAAGGTAACCTGGCCGAGCCGCAACGAGACGGTGATAACCACCGTCATGGTGCTCATCATGGTGGTGTTGACGGCGATCTTCTTCTTCCTCGTTGACGCCATCCTCAACTGGGGCGTCAACCTCATCATATACGGCCGCTAGCCCGTTAATCCGTTATCCGGGCAATTGGGGCCAGAGTATTGAAAAAGCGGCGGTTTTCAAAGCTCAAGCAGAGATGGTTTTCATGTCAAAGCGCTGGTATATCGTGCACGCCTACTCCAATCTCGAGGAAAAGGTGGCCGAGGAAATAAGGCATCAGGCCGAGGTTCAGGGGCTCGACGGCCTCATCGACGAGGTGCTGGTGCCCACCGAGGAGGTGGTGGAGGTGCGCCGCGGCCGCAAGGTAAAGAGCAAGCGGCGCTTCTTCCCCGGCTACGTGCTGGTCAAGGCGCAGATGAACGACCAGGTGTTCCACCTCATCAAGAACACCCCCAAGGTCACCGGCTTCCTCGGCGCCGACCACGGCAACAAGCCGCTGCCCATATCCGACGACGAGGCGAATCGCATCCTCGGCCTCGTCAAGGAAGGCGTGGAGAAGCCGCGCACCGACATAATTTTCGAAATCGGCGAACAGGTGAAGGTGGTCGATGGCCCCTTTGCCTCATTCGACGGACTGGTGGAGGAAGTGGACAGCGAGCGCCAGCGGCTCAAGGTCGCCGTCTCCATCTTCGGCCGCGAAACGCCGGTGGAACTGGAATACTCGCAGGTGGAGAAGAAGGGATAATCCCTGTTCCCCTCTTGCGTGTTGCGCGTGGGAGGCGGGCCGGACAGACGAGCGACGCCATTGCTCGCCGGAAGCCGCCGCACCACCAACCTGAAACCGGGGCAAGGCCCGCGAGGGCCCTTCCCCACACGAGACAGGAAAGAAAAACATGGCGAAAAAAATCGAAGGCTACCTGAAGCTTCAGGTGCCGGCGGGACAGGCCAGCCCCTCCCCGCCCATCGGCCCGGCTCTTGGTCAGCGCGGGCTCAACATCATGGAGTTCTGCAAGGCATTCAACGCCGCCACCCAGGGCATCGAGCCCGGCGCGCCGGTGCCGACCACCATCACCATCTACCAGGACAAGTCCTTCACCTTCGAGATGAAGACGCCCCCGGCGTCCTACCTTCTCAAGAAGGCGGCCGGCATCTCCAAGGGCTCGCAGGAGCCGGGACGCAACGTGGCCGGACAGGTGACCAGGGCCCAGGTGCGCGAGATCGCCGAGGCCAAGATGAAGGATCTCAACGCCCGCGACATCGACGCGGCGATGAAGATCATCGAGGGATCGGCCCGTTCCATGGGCCTCGAGGTGGTGGAGTAAGGCGCAATGGCAAAAGCAGGAAAAAGAATGCGCAAGGCGCTGGAGGCCATCGACCGCAACAAGGTCTATGACCTCTCCGAGGCAGTCAAGGCCGTCAAGGACAACGCCACCGCCAAATTCGACGAAACCATCGAGGTGGCGATGAACCTTGGCGTCGATCCGCGCCATGCCGACCAGATGGTGCGTGGCGTCGTCAACCTGCCCGCCGGAACCGGCAAGGAGGTGCGCGTGGCCGTCTTCGCCAAGGGCGACAAGGCCGACGCCGCCAGGGAAGCCGGGGCCGATATCGTCGGCGCCGAGGACCTGGTGGAGCAGATACAGAAAGGCGAGATCAACTTCGACCGCGCCATCGCCAGCCCCGACATGATGCCGCTGGTCGGCCGCCTGGGCAAGATCCTCGGCCCGCGCGGGCTGATGCCCAACCCCAAGGTCGGCACGGTGACCCCCAACGTCGCCGAGGCCGTCAAGGCGGCCAAGGCCGGGGCGGTGGAGTTCCGCGTCGAAAAGGCCGGCATAGTCCACGCCGGGGTTGGCAAGGCCAGCTTCAGCGAGGACAAGCTGGAAGAGAACATCAAGGCCTTCGTTGACGCCGTCATCAAGGCCAAGCCCGAGGGGGCCAAGGGCGCCTACGTCAAGAAGGTGTCCCTGTCCTCCACCATGGGTCCGGGCGTCCAGGTCGATCTGGGATCGATCACCGGCGACGCCTGACACGACACGAGTTTCCGGCCCCGCCGCCCTTCCCCGCAAGGGGCCATGGTGGCGGAGCCGGTTCTTGCCGCCCGCGCCCTTCGGGATTTCCCGAAAAGGCAAAGGCGGCAGGGAGCAAGACCTGTCCGAGATTGCAGGCGCCTTCCGATTCACCGGCGTGATGAAGACGGCTTAAACGCTCAAACCGCAACGAGCAGCCTGCATGAGATGGGGACAAACGGTTCGTTTTCCTGTCGGTCGATGACCGGGAAAGGAACGGTTTGAACCACGACCGGCCGCTCAACCGGCATTAGCCTGCCGGAGGCGGAAAGGACAGGCCAAAGGAGCGCCGCATGAGGGTGCGCATGATGCCTGTCCGGCCCGCCGGTCAGCGCCATCGGTCCGCCCCTGCGGCTTGTCCAAACCGCGGCTCCCGCAAGCCCGGCGGCATGCGGAAGCCACACAGGAGAAGAGCAAGTGGATAGAGCCAGGAAGAAGGAAATGGTCGCGATGCTCAAGGAGGTGTTCTCCAACGCCTCGGCGGTCGTCGTGACTCACAACCTCGGGCTTACGGTGGCGGAGATGACCGATCTTCGCAACCGCATGCATGAGGCGGGCGGCTCAGTCAAGGTGGCCAAGAACCGCCTCGCCAAGCTTGCTCTGGAAGGCTCGCCCAGGGAAGGGCTTGCCGACTATCTGCAGGGTCCCACCGTCCTGATGTATTCGGACGATCCCGTGGTCGCCCCCAAGATAGTCGCCGAGTTCGCCAAGAAGAACAAGAAGATGGAGATTCTTGGCGGCTCCCTGGACGATTCCATACTCGACGCGAACGGCGTCAAGGCGCTGGCCGAACTGCCGTCGCTGGATGAACTGAGAGGCAAGCTCATCGGCCTCCTTCAGGCTCCGGCGGGCAAGATCGCCAGCGTCCTGCAGGCTCCCGGCGGCCAGGTCGCCCGGGTGCTTTCCGCCCGCGCCGAGGCAGAGCAGGCTGCCTGATCACATTCAGGCGGACAACGAAAATCCGCTTCTCCCGCCATCCGGGGGGAGCATGGTTCAAACCGGAATTGAAAAACGCAAGGAAACGAAAAAATGGCCGATCTGGAAAAGATTGTCGAAGAACTGTCGTCGCTCACCGTGCTGGAGGCCGCTGAGCTGTCCAAGATGCTCGAGGACAAGTGGGGCGTCTCCGCTGCTGCCCCGGTGGCCGTGGCCGCCGTCCCCGGCGCTGCCGGCGGCGAGGCCGGTGGCGAGGAAGAAAAGACCGAGTTCGACGTCATCCTCGTGTCGCACGGCGACAAGAAGATCAACGTCATCAAGGAGGTGCGCGCCATCACCGGCCTTGGCCTGAAGGAAGCCAAGGAGCTGGTCGAGGCCGGCGGCAAGCCCGTCAAGGAAGGCATCACCAAGGAAGAAGCCGAAGAGATCAAGAAGAAGCTCGAGGAGGCCGGCGCCACCGTCGAGCTCAAGTAATCCGCGCAAGACCGGGGCCTCCCGCCCGGCAGGCCAGCCGGGCGGGAGCCGCCACCGGATTCACGGGAAGCATGATCCGCTCCGCATGGTCAGTATGGTCAGTCCGTAATGTTCCTCGGGTTCGGGTCTTTCAGTTGACGGCTTCCCGCATTCCCCTCCCCGCCGTATCGGGCGGCAATGCCATCCGGGGAATGCGGCAAGCCGTTGCAGTGGCTCAGGCCACCCGCACCGGCAGCCCGCATGGTTGCAAAACCGACCGGTAAATCAAGGCGCCGAAACGCCGTCTAGACAGGGAAAAGAAATGCCGCAGCCAGTCTCGCAGACAATGAATGGACGCAAGCGCATTCGCAAGAATTTCGGCCACATCCGTGAAGTGACCGACATGCCCAACCTCATCGAGGTGCAAAGGGAATCCTACGACCAGTTCCTGCAGATGCAGGAGCCGGAAGGCGGCCGCGAGGAAAAGGGCCTCCAGGCGGTCTTCAAGTCGGTCTTCCCGATCTCCGACTTCACCGGCCAGTCGATGCTGGAATTCGTCTCCTACGAGTTCGAGCCGCCCAAGTATGACGTCGAGGAATGCCAGCAGCGCGGCATGACCTACGCCGCGCCGCTCAAGGTGACCCTGCGCCTCATCGTCTTCGAGATCGACCCCGACACCGAGGCCAAGTCGGTCAAGGACATCAAGGAGCAGGATGTCTACATGGGCGACATTCCCCTGATGACCGGCAACGGCACCTTCGTCATCAACGGCACCGAGCGCGTCATCGTCTCCCAGATGCACCGTTCGCCGGGCGTCTTCTTCGACCATGACCGCGGCAAGACCCACTCTTCCGGCAAGCTGCTGTTCGCCGCCCGCATCATCCCCTATCGCGGCTCCTGGCTCGACTTCGAGTTCGACGCCAAGGACATCATCCACGTGCGCATCGACCGCCGCCGCAAGCTGCCCGTCACCACCCTGTTGCAGGCGCTGGGGATGGACCAGGAAGAGATCCTGCATCACTTCTACGACACCATCACCCTCAAGTGGGACGCCAGGAAGAAGGGCTGGCGCATGCCCTTCGACCCCGAGCGCTTCAAGGGCATGAAGCCGGCCAACGACCTGGTGGACGCGGCCACCGGCGAGGTGGTGTTCAAGGCCGGCCAGAAGATCACCCCGCGCAAGGTCAGGAAGCTGGCCGAGAGCGGGCTCAAGGATCTGCTGCTCACCGACGAGGATCTCATCGGCCAGTTCCTCGCCGACGAGCTGGTCGATCCCAAGACCGGCGAGATACACGGCGAGGCCGGGGCCGAGCTGACCCAGGAGCTGCTCGACGGCATCCGCGACGCCGGCTACAAGGAAATTCGCATTCTCGACATCGACCACGTCAACACCGGCGCCTACATCCGCAACACCCTGATGGCCGACAAGGCCGAAAACTACGATCAGGCGCTGCTCGAGATCTACCGCGTGCTGCGCCCCGGCGAGCCGCCCACCCGCGAGGCGGCGGAGGCCCTGTTCAACGGCCTGTTCTTCGATCCGGAGCGCTATGACCTCTCGGCCGTCGGCCGCGTCAAGATGAACATGCGGCTGGGCTTCGACGACGTGCCCGACACCCAGCGCACCCTGCGCAAGGAGGACATCCTCGCGGTGGTCAGGACGCTGCACGAGCTGCGCGACGGCAAGGGCGAGATCGACGACATCGACAATCTCTCCAACCGCCGCGTGCGCTCCGTCGGCGAGCTGATGGAGAACCAGTATCGCATCGGCCTGGTGCGCATGGAGCGCGCCATCAAGGAGCGCATGAGCTCGGTGGACATCGACACCGTCATGCCCCATGACCTGATAAACGCCAAGCCCGCCGCCGCCGTGGTGCGCGAGTTCTTCGGCTCCTCACAGCTCTCGCAGTTCATGGACCAGACCAACCCGCTGTCCGAGATCACCCACAAGCGCCGCCTCTCGGCCCTCGGCCCCGGCGGCCTGACCCGCGAGCGCGCCGGCTTCGAGGTGCGCGACGTGCACCCCACCCACTATGGCCGCATCTGCCCCATCGAGACGCCGGAAGGCCCCAACATCGGCCTCATCAACTCGCTGGCCACCTTCGCGCGCGTCAACAAGTATGGCTTCATCGAAAGCCCCTACCGCAAGGTGGTGGACGGCAAGGTCACCGACGAGGTGCATTACCTGACCGCCATCGAGGAGAGCCGCCATTACATCGCCCAGGCCAACATCAGGCTCGACGATGACGGAACCATCGCCGAGGAGATGGTCATGGCCCGCCATGCCGGCGACGTCCACATGGTGCCGCGCGACATGATCTCCTACTGCGACGTGTCCCCGAAGCAGATCATATCGGTGGCCGCCGCCCTCATCCCCTTCCTCGAGAACGACGACGCCAACCGCGCGCTCATGGGCTCCAACATGCAGCGCCAGGCGGTGCCCCTGCTCAAGGCCTCCGCGCCGCTGGTCGGCACCGGCATGGAGGCCCGCGTGGCCCGCGACTCCGGCGCCGCCATAACGGCCCGCCGCCCCGGCATCGTCGACCAGGTGGACGCGCGGCGCATCGTCATCCGCGCCACCGAGGAAACCGACCCCACCAAGCCGGGCGTCGATATCTACAACCTGCGCAAGTTCCAGCGCTCCAACCAGGACACCTGCATCAACCAGCGCCCGCTGGTCAGCAAGGGCGAGCGCGTCGAGGCCGGCGAGATCATCGCCGACGGCCCCTCTACCGAGCTGGGCGAGCTGGCGCTCGGCCAGAACGTGCTGGTCGCCTTCATGCCCTGGAACGGCTACAACTTCGAGGACTCCATCCTGCTTTCGGAGCGCATCGTGCGCGATGACGTCTACACCTCCATCCACATCGAGGAATTCGACGTCATGGCCCGCGACACCAAGCTGGGGCCGGAGGAGATCACCCGCGACATCCCCAACGTCGGCGAGGAGGCCCTGAAGAACCTCGACGAGGCCGGCATCGTCTACATCGGCGCCGAGGTCAAGCCCGGCGACATCCTCGTGGGCAAGATCACCCCCAAGGGCGAAAGCCCCATGACCCCGGAGGAGAAGCTGCTGCGCGCCATCTTCGGCGAGAAGGCCTCCGACGTGCGCGACACCTCGCTGCGCCTGCCGCCGGGCGTCGCCGGGCGCGTCGTCGAGGTGCGGGTGTTCAACCGCCACGGCATCGACAAGGACGAGCGCGCCCAGGCCATCGAGCGCGAGGAGATCGAGCGCATGGCCAAGGACCGCGACGACGAGCTGGCCATCCTCAACCGCAACACCTATGGCCGCCTGCGCGACTTCCTCATCGGCAAGGAAGCCGCCGCCGGACCCAAGGACTACAAGCTGAAGGGCAAGATCACCGCTGCCGCCCTCGACGAGATTCCCCAGTCGCAGTGGTGGGACATAGCCCTGAAGAACGAAAAGGCCCTCTCCGAGCTGGAGGCCATGCGCGCCCAGTATGACGAGACCAAGAAGCGCCTCGAGGAGCGCTTCCTCGACAAGGTGGAGAAGCTCCAGCGCGGCGACGAGCTGCCCCCCGGCGTGATGAAGATGGTCAAGGTCTTCATCGCCACCAAGCGCAAGATCCAGCCCGGCGACAAGATGGCCGGACGCCACGGCAACAAGGGCGTCGTCTCGCGCATCCTGCCGGACGAGGACATGCCCTTCCTCGAGGACGGCACGCCGGTTGACATCGTGCTCAACCCCCTCGGCGTGCCCTCGCGCATGAACGTCGGCCAGATCCTCGAAACCCACCTCGGCTGGGCGGCGGAAGGACTGGGCCGCCAGATCGCCGAGATGGTCGAGGCCTGGCAGGCCGAGAACAAGCCCGCCATGGTCGCCGACATCCGCAAGAAGCTGCTGGAGATCTACGAGCAGCCGGAAGAGCGCGAGCAGATCGAGAAGGCCTCCGACGACGAGATCATCTCCATGGCCCACCTGCTGAAGAAGGGCGTGCCCATGGCCACCCCGGTGTTCGACGGCGCCAAGGAGGCCGACATCAACCGCATGCTGGAGCTTTCCGGCCACGACACCAGCGGCCAGGTTACCCTCTACGACGGGCGCACCGGCGAGGCCTTCGACCGGCCGGTCACCGTGGGCCGCATCTACATGCTCAAGCTGCACCACCTGGTGGACGACAAGATCCACGCCCGCTCCATCGGCCCCTACTCGCTGGTCACCCAGCAGCCGCTGGGCGGCAAGGCGCAGTTCGGCGGCCAGCGCTTCGGCGAGATGGAGGTGTGGGCGCTCGAGGCCTACGGCGCCGCCTACACCCTGCAGGAGATGCTCACCGTCAAGTCCGACGACGTGGCCGGGCGCACCAAGGTCTACGAATCCATCGTCCGCGGCGACGATTCCTTCGAGGCCGGCATCCCGGAGAGCTTCAACGTGCTGGTCAAGGAAATGCGCTCGCTCGGCCTCGACGTGGAGCTGGTTTCCGACAGCGGCGAACCGCGCCAGGCCGCCGAATGACACGCGAATTCTCATGAACGGGCGGCCGCGCGGCCGCCTGTCCATGACCTGAATACCACAATGGAGCCACCGGCTCCGTGCTTGGGAGACCCCTCAGGATGAACCAGGAAGTAGCCAACATCTTCAACCCCGGCGGTCAGCCGCAGAGCTTCGACATGATCCGCATCGGCATCGCCTCGCCGGAAAAGATCCTGTCCTGGAGCTTCGGCGAGATCAAGAAGCCGGAGACCATCAACTACCGCACCTTCAAGCCGGAGCGCGACGGCCTCTTCTGCGCCCGCATCTTCGGCCCCGTGAAGGACTACGAGTGCCTGTGCGGCAAGTACAAGCGCATGAAGTTCAAGGGCGTCATCTGCGAGAAGTGCGGCGTCGAGGTCACCCTCTCCAAGGTGCGCCGCGAGCGCATGGGCCACATCGAGCTGGCCGCCCCGGTGGCCCACATCTGGTTCCTCAAGTCGCTGCCCTCGCGCATCGGCCTGCTGCTCGACATGACGCTGAAGGACATCGAGCGCGTCCTCTACTTCGAGTCCTACATAGTCATCGAGCCGGGGCTTTCGCCCTTCTCGAAGCTCGACCTGCTGAGCGAGGAGGAATACCTCACCGCCCAGGAGCAATACGGCCTTGACGGCTTCGTCGCCGGTATCGGCGCCGAGGCCATCCGCGAGCTGCTGGCCGCCATCGACCTGGAGAAGCTGCGCGACGACCTCAAGCAGGAAATCGCCGAATCCAGGTCGGAGCTCAAGCCCAAGAAGCTGGCCAAGCGCCTCAAGGTGGTGGAGGCCTTCATCAACTCCGGCAACCGCCCCGAGTGGATGATAATGACCGTCATCCCGGTCATCCCGCCGGAGCTGCGCCCGCTAGTGCCGCTCGACGGCGGCAGGTTCGCCACCTCCGACCTCAACGACCTCTACCGCCGCGTCATCAACCGCAACAACCGCCTCAAGCGCCTCATCGAGCTGCGCGCCCCGGACATCATCATCCGCAACGAGAAGCGCATGCTGCAGGAGGCGGTGGACGCCCTGTTCGACAATGGCCGCCGCGGACGCACCATCACCGGCGCCAACAAGCGCCCCCTGAAGTCGCTCTCCGACATGCTCAAGGGCAAGCAGGGCCGCTTCCGCCAGAACCTGCTCGGCAAGCGCGTCGACTATTCGGGCCGCTCGGTCATCGTGGTCGGCCCCGAGCTCAAGCTGCACCAGTGCGGCCTGCCCAAGAAGATGGCCCTTGAGCTGTTCAAGCCCTTCATCTACGCCCAGCTCGAGCGCCGCGGCCTGTCGACCACCGTCAAGCAGGCCAAGAAGCTGGTGGAGAAGGAGAAGCCAGAGGTCTGGGACATCCTCGACAACGTCATCCGCGAGCACCCGGTGCTGCTCAACCGCGCCCCCACCCTGCACAGGCTGGGCATCCAGGCCTTCGAGCCGGTGCTCATCGAGGGCAAGGCCATCCAGCTTCACCCGCTGGTCTGCGCCGCCTTCAACGCCGACTTCGACGGCGACCAGATGGCCGTCCACGTGCCGCTGTCGCTGGAGGCGCAGCTCGAGGCGCGCGTGCTCATGATGTCCACCAACAACATCCTGCACCCGGCCAACGGCGCGCCCATCATCGTGCCCTCGCAGGACATCGTGCTGGGCCTCTACTACCTGTCGCAGATGCGCAAGAACGAGCCCGGCGAGGGCATGGTCTTCGCCAACATGGCCGAGATCGAGCAGGCCCTCGACAACGGCCACGTGACCCTGCACGCCCGCATCAAGGCGCGCTTCGAATACCTCGACGACGAGGGCAACCGCGTCTCGAAGATCTATGAGACCACCCCCGGCCGCATGATGATCGGCGAGCTTATCCCCAAGGTGCCGGGCATCTCGCTCGACCTGTGCAACAAGCTGCTGACCAAGAAAGAGATCTCGAAGATGATCGACGAGGTCTACCGCCATTGCGGCCAGAAGGAGACGGTCATCTTCTGCGACCAGATCATGGCCCTTGGCTACCGCGAGGCCTGCGAGGCCGGCATATCCTTCGGCAAGGACGACATGGTGGTGCCCGACACCAAGGAGAAGCTGGTCGAGGAGACGCGCAAGCTGGTCAAGGAATTCGAGCAGCAATACATCGACGGCCTCATCACCCAGGGCGAGAAATACAACAAGGTCATCGACGCCTGGTCGAAATGCACCGACAAGGTGGCCGACGAGATGATGGCCCGCATCTCCGCCGTCGAGGTGGACGAGGAAACCGGCCGCGAGAAGCCCATCAACTCCATCTTCATGATGGCCCACTCCGGGGCCCGCGGCTCCGCCGCCCAGATGAAGCAACTGGCCGGCATGCGCGGCCTGATGGCCAAGCCCTCCGGCGAGATCATCGAGACGCCCATCATCTCCAACTTCAAGGAGGGCCTGAGCGTTCTCGAATACTTCAACTCCACCCACGGCGCCCGCAAGGGCCTGGCCGACACCGCCCTGAAGACCGCCAACTCCGGCTACCTGACGCGCCGCCTGGTGGACGTGGCGCAGGATTCCATCATCCTCGAGGAAGACTGCGGCACCGACAGGTCGATCACCACCAGCGCCGTCATCGAATCCGGCGAGGTCACCGTGTCGCTGGGCGAGCGCGTGCTTGGCCGCACCGCCGCCGAGGACATAACCGACCCCAAGAGCGGCGAGGTCATCGTCCGCAAGAACGAGGAGATAGGCGAGGAGGCGGCGGCCAAGATCGACGCCGCCAACATCCAGGAGCTGCGCATCCGCTCGGTGCTCACCTGCGACACCCATTACGGCGTCTGCGCCAAGTGCTACGGGCGCGACCTGGCGCGCGGCACGCCTGTCAACCTCGGCGAGGCGGTGGGCGTCATCGCCGCCCAGTCCATCGGCGAGCCGGGCACCCAGCTCACCATGCGCACCTTCCACATCGGCGGCACCGCCCAGGTGGTCTCGGAGAGCTTCATCGAGGCCAACTACGACGGCGTGGTCAAGATCATCAACCCCAACCTGTCGCGCAATTCCAACGGCGACATGATGATCATGAGCCGCAACGTGCAACTGGCCATCACCGACCCCGACGGCAACGAGCTGGCGGTGCACAAGCTGCCCTATGGCGGCAAGCTGCTGGTCGCCGAGGGTGATTCCGTCAAGCGCGGCGCCAAGCTGGCCGAATGGGATCCCCACACCCGCCCGGTGCTCACCGAGGCCGAGGGCGTGGTCGATTTCGAGGACGTGGTCGAGGGCGTGTCCGTCCACGAGGTCACCGACGAGGCCACCGGCATCACCAAGCGCGAGGTCATCGACTGGCGCGCCACCCCGCGCGGGGCCGACCTCAAGCCCGCCATCGTCATCAAGAACGACAAGGGCGAGGTGGTCAAGCTGCGCCGCGGCGGCGAGGCCCGTTACCCGCTGTCGGTGGACGCCATCCTGTCGGTCAACCCCGGCGACAAGGTGCGCGCCGGCGACGCCCTGGCGCGCATCCCGCTGGAAAGCGCCAAGACCCGCGACATCACCGGCGGCCTGCCGCGCGTCGCCGAGCTGTTCGAGGCGCGCCGCCCCAAGGATCACGCCGTCATCGCCGAGATCTCGGGCCGCGTCGAGTTTGGCCGCGACTACAAGAACAAGCGCCGCATCCGCATCGTGCCGGAGGACGCCGATCAGGAGCCGGTGGAATATCTCATCCCCAAGGGCAAGCACCTGCAGGTGCAGGAGGGCGATTTCATCGAGAAGGGCGAATACCTGCTCGACGGCCATCCCGCGCCGCATGACATCCTCGCCGTCAAGGGCGTCGAGGAGCTGGCCGTCTATCTCATCAACGAGATACAGGACGTCTACCGCCTGCAGGGCGTGACCATCAACGACAAGCACATCGAGGTCATCGTCCGCCAGATGCTGCAGAAGGTGGAGATAACCGACCCCGGCGACACCTCCTTCCTGGCCGGCGAACAGGTGGACAAGTGGGAGCTGGAGGAGATCAACCAGCGGCTCATCGCCGAGAAGAAGCAGCCAGCCCAGGCCAACCCGGTGCTGCTCGGCATCACCAAGGCCAGCCTGCAGACGCGCTCCTTCATCTCCGCCGCCTCCTTCCAGGAGACCACCCGCGTGCTCACCGAGGCCGCCGTTCAGGCCAAGGTGGACCGCCTCGAGGGCCTGAAGGAAAACGTCATAGTGGGTCGCCTCATCCCCGCCGGCACCGGCGGCATGCTGCGCCGCTTCAAGGAGATCGCCGGCAAGCGCGACGAACTGATCCTCGAGGAGAAGCGCAAGGCCGCCGAGAAGCTGGCCAAGCAGGCCGAGGCAGAAGCCACGGCGGCGCTCGCCGCCCAGGCGGAAGCGGAAGAGGCCGCGGCCGGGGAGGCTCCCTCCGAGCCACCCGCGGAAGACACCGCCGGGGAGTAGATCGCTCCCCTGCCCCGCGCAACGGGATCAAGGCCCGCGACGAAAGCCGTCGCGGGCCTTTTCATTCGCCGTGCGCGTGTGAATGTGCCGCGAGTTTGGCCGCTCAGTTGGCCAGTTGATGACCGCGCGGCATGTCCGTGGTCATCGCCGCCGCCAGCGGATGGGGGAATTCCGGCTCTATCAGGCCGATCAGGGCATCGGCCGCGTCACTGACTATGGCCAGCCAGCCCAGCCCCGGCACGTGAAACGGCTGACGCGCCACCTTGCCGCCGGCGAAGGCCGAGGCGCGCACCGCCACGTCCATCTTCCTCACCGTCATGTAGGTCATCCAGTGGGCCGGAATGCCCGCGTGGCGCTTCTCGTCCAGCTCGTAGAGCCCGCACACCAGCGCCCCGTTCCTGCGCGCCACCCAGTAGGAGCCGCCATCGGCCAGCGGAATGTCATCGAACTGCCAGCCCAGGGTGCGGCCATAGAACGAGATGGCGGCCCGCCCGTCCCAGCAATTCAGCTCATGCCACCATTTCTCCACCGGATTACCCATGACTTGTTTCCCTCTCCTTGAACATG
>CAZXTT010000044.1:0-1533 GCA_964643775.1 uncultured Rhizobiaceae bacterium
GTCAGGTCGCGCTCGAAGGTCCACACGTCGGTGACGGTGGTCAGGCGGTTGGGGTCGCCCTCGATAACGTTGCCGCCGCTGTCCTTCAGGGCGGTGATTATCTTCGATACGAATTTCACCGTAATCGCCCCCTTGTTGCCCGGCGTTTCGGCGGCGACTATTTTCGCATCGTCCAGGCCGACGAATTCCAGTTCCAGCGTCTGGCCCTGCTTCCTGCGCTCGTCTATGGCCGCCGCGAAGCCCTTGTAGACCTCCGGGGTGAGCAGCGGCTTGAGGGTTTTCTTGTCGCCCCTGGCGAAGGCGGTGACGATCATCTCGTAGGCAATGCCCGCGCCCTCCAGGAAGTGCTGGACGGTGAAGGCGGGGTCGCGGCCTTTCATGGTTTCCAGCGCTTTCGCCAGCGGGGAGCCTTCCTCGGCCACCCCTTCCCATACCGGCGGCTCCTCCTCCGGCGGCAGGCCGCGGGTGATTTCCTCCTCGTTCCC
The DNA here is from genome assembly GCA_964643775.1 of uncultured Rhizobiaceae bacterium. Taxonomy (GTDB): domain Bacteria; phylum Pseudomonadota; class Alphaproteobacteria; order Rhizobiales; family Aestuariivirgaceae; genus Thermopetrobacter. The sequence continues at coordinate 486 of CAZXTT010000044.1, forward strand.
GGCGGGGGCCCTGGATCCCGGCAGGGGGATCACCTTGCCCTCGCCCCGGGCGGAGGCTTCCTTGTCCTTGCCGCCATCCTTGCCCAGCGGCGGGAAGTCTATCGTCTTCTCGTGACCGGTGCGCGTGCCGAGCACCGAGCGCAGCTTGAAGAAAACCACCACGGCAATGGCCAGAAGCAGCAGGTTGAGGGGGTCGAATGCCTGGTTCATGAACCTGTTTCCGGATGTTTGCGCCATTTCCCTTTTCGCTGGCGGGTGGCTATTTATAGCCGCTCGCGGCGCGGAAAAAAGGGCCAATGGGTGAAAAGATGTTCAACCATACCCATATTGCCGTTGGTGTATATAATAAACCCCGCCGGTGATCAGACAATGGCAATCGCGCCGATTTTGTCTTTGGCCATGCGTGCTGACGGCGTTGCCATGGAGATGGATGCAAATGGTTTTTCTCGTTCTGCTGGCCCTGTTCGTCGGCATCCCGGTGGTGGAGATCGCCACATACATCAAGGTGGGTGGCCAGATAGGCGTCCTCGGGGCCATCGGCTTTACCTTCCTTACCGCCTTCATCGGCGTGGTGCTGGTGCGCTGGCAGGGCCTGCAGGCGCTCTCCGAATTGCGCCGCGCCGGCGAGGAGGGCCGCCCGCCGGTGATCGAGATGGCCGCCGGGGCGCTGCTGGCGCTGGCCGGCATATTGCTGCTCATCCCCGGCTTCGTCACCGACGCGGTGGGCTTCGTGCTGCTGGTCCCGCCCCTGCGCAGGGCGCTGGCCGCGTGGCTGGTATCGCGCGCCCGCGTGGCGCAGCCGGCCCCGGGAGTTACCATAATCGAGGCGGAAGTGGTCGACATCGACGAAGATGACGCCCTGCCGCCACGGATCAATGATTTGTCGGGGAGGGAAAACCCGGACTCGCCGTGGCGCGGCGGGCGGTGATTTCCTTGCCTGCCGGGGGGCTTTTCGTGTAAGCCTCGGCTTAACGAGTCGATAGCTTGTTCAATACCAAACCGTTCAAGGAAGGATACCGAAGACATGGCTGACAACAAAGAGGCCAGC